>CAVKBJ010000057.1:0-18623 GCA_963654505.1 Lachnospiraceae bacterium | reverse complement strand
TTTGCTTTGTGTTTCCGCTGCCATGCGGCACGGAGCAGAGCTTTTCAAAATACGAGAATACCTTCTCGGGCTTCAGCCCGGTCAATACTGCCATACATTTATCCTCCCTGTCGATGCGTACAGCCCATGCGTCGGCATGGGCTGTACTGTTTTTTAGCCGGCACTCGTATCGTCCATCGTCATATCGCTCAGGCCGAAGTCGTCGCCGGAGGGTGTTTCCTCTTCGATCACTTCCGTGTCGGGCGACGGGATGAACTCGGTCAGGTAAGCATCCTCGCCCAGTCCCGCGAGATAGGCGGGCAGGTTGATGATAACGCCGTCCATATTCTTCGGTAGCGCGAGGGTATAAGTCTCCGTCATTTCGCTGCCTCCCTTTTCCTGCGTGATCTCAAGCGTCATGGTGAATTTCTGTCCGATACAGGCCGTACTGCCGCGCTCGCGGTCATAGAGCTTTGCGACCTGCTCCCCGTCCACGTAGACGACGATCTTGTAGGGCGTGTCGTAGGTCTGACCATTGTACTCCAACTTTTTGTTGTCGAGGTAAACGGTGTGGCCGCGGCCGATGATCGTCATGGCATAGGCAATCACGATGAGCACGACGACCGCCGCAATCTGAATGATCAGTGTGCGCCTGGAAGTCTTGTTTTTCATTTCGCCTTTTCCTCCTCTTCCGCAAGCTGGTCAGCTGCGAGCTGCAAGCCTGCCGCGCTCTTGGCCTTGCGCTTCTTCGCCTCGTACATAACAAGGGCAATCGTGATGACCGCGTAAGATACGAACACGCGGAAGTACTCGCCAATCATCGAGTCGCCGGTAATGTACGCGCCGGTCTTGGGCGCAACGATGAACATGGTGTGGAACAAAATCACGCCGAGGAACACATTGCCGATGCTGGCTTTGTCCACGCTCGCGCCGCCGACGAGCAGAGCCGCGATGGCAAACATACCAATCTGATTGTGCGCGGTGTAAGTCGGGAAGTTGCCGACGTTCTGCAAATAGATGATCATGCCGAAGCCAGCGAATACAGTGGAGATGACCATGGAGATGATGCGGGTGCGCTCAACGTTGATGCCGGCGTCGCGCGCGACCTCCATATCCTGACCGACCGCGCGCATATCCTGACCGAGCTTGGTCTTGCGGAACCAAAGAATGAACAGGCACACGAGCGCGATGATCAGGAGCGTGAGTACGGGGATTTTCACGCCGCCGATCGAGAAAGCCCAAAGATTATCAATGCTCTGACGCATATTGAGCAGACTCACCGTATTGCGGATGCCGTAGCCACGCGGGAGCTTGATGGAATCGTGGATGATGGGAATGATGGGCCCCATCATGAACAGCATGACGAGCTGATATACGCCGTTCATGGTGAACGAGATCATGTAGCTCGTGATCATCTCGCGGCCCTTGGACTTGTTGAGCAGCTTGCCGATCATGATGCCGAGGAGCACTGAGATGGGAATGGAGATGATCGCCGCGAGGATCAGGCCGGGAATGCCCCATACCTGCCAGTCGGCGGCAAAGATCAGGCCGATCTGACCTGCCATCGCGCCGAGCGTCATGCCGAAGTTCATGCCCATGCCGGCCATAACGGGGATGAGCAGGCTGAGGATGAGGAAAGCGTTGCGGCCCAGACGGGTCATGACTTCGTTGAGCAGATACCCCCAAGAGAAGCCCGCTTTCGGAATGCAGTAGACGCAGATGAGGATGAACATGATGGGCACCATATTATTGGTGACGAAATGCAGGACGCGGCGCCCGAGGCTCTCATTGCTGGAAAGGTTTGGTTTTTTCATGCTCATTTCCCTCCCTCCGTCTTACGGGTCAGCGCGTAAACGATCATGCCGTTGGAGACAATAATGCGAATGACCTCGCTGATGTCCAAATGGAACATGGCGTTCATCACGGTTGGCGTCATGGTGACAAGCCCCTGATAAAGGAACGTGCCGAGGATTACGTTGGCGACGCTGGCCTTGTTGACGCTCGCACCGCCGATGAGGATCGCCGCCACGGCGGGGAAAGCCATGTTCAGCGGCGCCATATAGAGCTGAATGAAGCCGAAGCCCTGTTCATAGACCAAAATACCGACCGCGCCGAGCCAAGTGGACAGCAGCACGGAGAGCAGGCGCATCTTGTCGATGTTGATGCCCGCGGCCTTGGCAAAGGCAGGGTTGGAGCCGACGACGGTCATGGCCGTGCCGGTCTTGGTGTGCAGGAATGCCCACATCAGGAAGGCAAGCAGCGCAAAGAAGATCAGACTGCCGGTCGGAATGACGAGATCAATGCCGATTGCGTTGAGGTCGATGGACAGGATATTCGCCAGCACCTTATCGTAGAAGCCCTCGAGCGAGATCGTGGTACGCAGGCCCGTGCCGGCGAAGCCCCATACCATCGTGGGGCTGTGATACGGGATCAGCAGCCACATCATGCACATAAAGGAGACGGACGAAAAGCCAACGTAGGTCGCGACCATCATCTCGCCGCCCTTGATCTTGTTGAGCATCCAGCCGTAGCCGCCGCCGAGCACGAGTGCAAAGACCGTTGCGATGGCGATGGCCATGACGAAGCTCATCGCGCCGGTGAAGCCCAGCTCAATGGAGAGCGTCGCGCCCAGAAGACCGGAGATGATGCCCAGCGGCAATCCGAAGTTAAGGCCGCAGCCGGAGTGGACCATCGGCACCATCGCGAGCACCATGACAGCGTTCCAGCTGAAGCGGTTGATGACATTGCTGATCTGCTTGGCGAAGTCCATGCCCGCGACGGGGGCGAGAATGAACATCAGCAGCAGAAAGCCGGTGATGATCGTGCGGGGAACGCCGTAGCTGTCGATCATCCGGCGGAGCCTGCTCTTGTCGGCAAGGCTGTTTGTCGTATTACCCATACCTGCCCTCCTTACTTTACCTGACTGACCATCAGCGCGCCGAAAGCCTCGGAGGACTCGGTGGCCGGCAGGATGCCGGCGATCCGGCCGCCGGAGACGATGGCGATGCGGTCGCAGGTCGTGCGAAGCTCCTCCAACTCGGACGAGATCATCACGACGGTGATGCCGCTCTCACGGTTGAACTTCTTGAGCGCGTCGAGTACGAGAGATTTCGCGCCCGCGTCGATACCACGCGTCGGTTCGGAGACAAAGAGAAACTTCGGCTCAAGCGCGAATGCCTTGGCAAGGCAGACTTTCTGCTGATTGCCGCCGGATAGCTCCTTTGCTTTCTGCTTCGAACTGGTACACTTGATCTTCAGCTCTTCGATGTACTGCTCGGTCACGACGTGGATGGCTTTTTCGTCGCGCCACTTTACCAGCCCGCCAAGAAGGTTCTTGAGGAATTTGTCGTGGATCTGCATGGCAGGGAAAGTGATGTTCCACTCCAGCGACTCGTCGAGCAGCAGGCCCACGCCGCGGCGATCCTCGGACACGAAAGCGAGCTGCGAGTCCAGACAGCGGCGGGGCGCGTTGAGCGGGATGGGCTGACCGTCGAACTCGACCGTGCCGCCCGCCTCGTAGAGGCCCATGACGCCATTCGGGATGCCGAGCTTGCCCTGACCGGCGAGACCGCCGATGCCGAGGATCTCGCCCTCTCGAATGTCGAGATCGACGTTGCGCACGATCTCGCCGGGCATATCCACCCACAGCTTGCGGATGGACATGATGATCTTGGCATCGGAGTGATCCTGCACGTCCTGTGCGGCGGAAAGATCGACGCTGCGGCCGACCATCGACTTCGTGATGTCGGCGACGTTGGTCTCGCTCGCGGGCGTATCCTTGACCACGTAGCCGTCGCGCATGATGACGACCTTGCCGCACACGTTCAGGATCTCCTGCAAGCGGTGCGTGATGAAGATGACTGCGATGCCGCGCGATGCCATGCCGCGGATGGAGTCGAGCAGAGCCGCGGCCTCCTTCTCCGTCAGAACGGCGGTCGGCTCGTCGAGAATGAGCAGCCGGAGCTGATTCTTGCTCAGCTCGCGCGCGATCTCTGTGAACTGCTTGTGGCCGACCGGCATATCGCTGATGACCATATTCGCGTCGATATGGACTCCCATTTTTTCGATGGCCGCGGCCGCGCTGCGGTCCATTTCCTTATAATCGAGCGTGTTCAGACGGCTGCCGAACACCTCGGAGATGACGTTTTTCTTTTGCGGCTCACGGTTGAGCAGAATGTTCTCCGTCGCCGTGAAGCCGGGAATGAGGGAAAATTCCTGATGCACCATGCCTATGCCGGCCTCGAGCGCATCAAAGGGAGTATTGAAGACGACCTTTTCGCCGTTGATGAGGACGTCGCCGCCGTACCCGCCAGTCTCGCGGATGACGTCCATGCCGAAGAGAATCTTCATCAGTGTGCTCTTGCCCGCGCCGTTTTCACCGACGAGACCGAGCACCTCGCCCGCGTGAAGCGTGAAGTTGATGTCCGTCAGGACCTGATTGCCGAAGAAGTTCTTTTTGATATTGCGCAGCTCCAGCAAGGGAGCGTTGTTATTTTCCATAAGCTATACCCTACCTAAAGAAGCAGGGGGGAGGAACCTCCTCCCCCTGTTTTTTGATTATCGAAAGAGAAACAGAGCTTACTTGACGGTGAAGTACATCTCGGGGACCTCGACCTCGGTGGAGTGCATATAGTAGCCCGGATTGCCCATGATGTAGGTATCCTGATAGACCAGGAAGGTGTTGTCGGCTTTGACGCCGGTGGTGGCGTTGGTGTAGTTGGAGCCGTTCCAAGAGGCGTCGGGGGAGAACTGCTGATACGCCTTGGAGATGTCGTCGATGTCTGTCAGCTCGCTCTCGCCCTTGATGACGTTCATCGCGTGCTGGGCAAGACCGGCGGAGGTGACGTAGCCGTAGGAGTAGGCCCAGGTGCCGAAACGGCCCGCGCCGCCCTTTTCGCAGACAGCAGCCTCGACCTTGGCGAGGATCTTCTGGAAATCGCCAGCCTCAGCGGTCAGGTCGATGCCCAAAGCGCCGGGATAGCCCATCAGCGGGGAGGGCAGGTCGGCCTCGATGAAGTAACCGCCGTATTCGAGCAGCTGCTTGAGCAGAGGTTCGGTGTGGGCGTCGTTGGTGCAGAAGTAAGCGGCGTTCTGACCGTAGGTCTTGACCCACTCGGGAACCTTCTCAAGGATGTAAGCCTGCGCGCCGGCAACGCCAACGTCAGAGGTGGGGTCGGGAGCGGTCTCCATCACGAAGTTCATGCCAAACTCCTCGCAGGCGGCTTTCATGACGGCGATACGGCGGCTCACGGTCTCATAAGCCAAATGGCGCGGGAAGGAGATATGCACGAAGGTGTCGCAGCCCAGCTCGTGCGCGGTGCGGATGATGAGGTAGCCGCGGGCAACGAAGTCGTTGTTGCACACGAGGTCGGCGGCGGAGCCAATCTCGGGCAGATCTTCGTGCGCCTCGCCGGCGATGCAGAGGATGTCGGGGCGGCGCTCCTTGATCTTGCGGAAAGCCTCCGTCGTGCCGGGGACGGCTTGGTTGACGATGATCGCCCTCATGTCGGGATCGTCGGACAGGTTTACGATGGTCTGGATGGTGGTCTCCAGCTCTTCGGTGAAGTTGTCGGGATAGATGGCCAGAGTGACGTTCTCCTCGCCGTAGAGAGCTTGGACCGCCTCGGCACCGCGGCGGTCGTCCTCGGACTGAGAAACGGAACCGGTCACGATGCCGATGTGGATGGTCTCCTCCTGCGTGCCAGGAGTGTCGGTGGTGTCAGTGGTGTCGGTGGTGGTCTCGTTGTCGCCGCAGGCCACGAGCGAAAGCATCATGACCAGAGCCAGCAGGATACTCAGGAATCTTTTCATGCGGAACCTCCAATTTCAATTTTTTGCAAGAGTATCGCTTGGATGTTCCTCTACTATACAGGGATGAGCAAAACTCTAATTTTCTCACAAGGGAATACAACATATGGTGCTGCAAAGCTGATTTTTAGACAACATACTGTGCACCTGCTTTGCAAAATATGTGTTTTGCTCATGGCTACTACTATATACAAAATTTTTCTCTTGTCAATGAGGGATAGACAAAACGGTGTGAAATTTGTTACCGGCCCATCCTGCGGTGTGTGGAAGAGAGAAACGTTCACATATCCCGAAAGACCCAGCGCAGGGCGTCGGGGAAGTTCCGGCGCCAGCTTGCGGGCGTGTGCTGCCCGTCGGGTACGACGAAAAAGCGGAAGCGCTCGGACGTCATGCCGTGCGCGAGCAGCTGCGCACACATTTCCTGCGCGGCGGAAAGGGACTCCTCTTTTGTGGTCATGCGGGTGAAGTCGTTCGTGCCGATGTCCATGTAGCACGAGCACAGCGAGCGGAGATCGGCGGAGCGCATGGTTTCCGTGAGCCGATCCAGCCACAGATGAAAGGCGGGGCTCTGCATCAGCAGCCGCCCGAAAACGTCGCCGTGCGCCATCGCGCAGTACATGGCGTTGAGTGCGCCGGAGGAAAAGCCGCCGA
This sequence comes from Lachnospiraceae bacterium, assembly GCA_963654505.1. Taxonomy (GTDB): domain Bacteria; phylum Bacillota; class Clostridia; order Oscillospirales; family Oscillospiraceae; genus Hominicoprocola. Next base: position 12,185 of record CAVKBJ010000057.1, on the reverse strand, counting down.
TGGCGGTGTGCTCCCGCTCCGGCAGGGTGGGATAGCGCGCGTCGATATGGGGCTTGAGATCGTGAACGATCCACGCCGCCAGCGCCTCGCCCTTGCCGCGGACGAGCGGGGCGAAGTCCGCGCCGCGCGGATCGAAGGCCTTGGTGTAGGGCGAAAGCTCCTCCGTGCGCGCGCGGCGGTCCGCGGGCGGCTCGATGCCGACGATGATCACGCGCGGAAGAAAGCGGCGGTACGCCTCGTAATACTCGCGGAAGTGCAGGCCATCCTCATAGTAGATGCCGCCGTCGTGCAGATAGAGTACGGGGCAGGGCGCGCCGGCACGGCAGTCGTCGGGAAGAAAAATGTCAAGCGCGACCTCGCGGCCGAGCTGGGCGCTGTAGAGCAAGCTTTGTTCAAACATGGAAATACCTCCGATGAAAGGACGGGGCAGCAACGCGTTCGGCGGTGCTGCCCCGTTTGTTATGCCTGTATCAAAATTGAGGAAACGGGTCAGCCCTCGTTCTTTGCGATGAGGTCGCAGGAACGGCCGGCCCGGAGCACGTAGCTCTCCATATCGTGATCGAGCAGCTCGCGCAGATGACGGGAGACGGCCATGACCTTCGTGACGTCCACGCCCGTTTTGATACCGGACTCGTCACACATATGGAGCACGTCCTCGGAGGAAATATTGCCCGCGGCGCCCGGTACAAACGGGCAGCCGCCGAGGCCGCCGAACGCGCTGTCGAAGCGGGTCATGCCCGCGTCCATCGCGGCGATGATGTTTGCCATCGCCATGCCGCGCGTATTGTGGAAGTGCAGCCACCAGCTTGCCTGCGGGTACTTCTCCAGAACGTGCGCGCACAGCTCGCGGACCTGATTGGGCACCGCCATGCCGGAGGCATCGGAGAGGGAGATCTCGTCGATGCCGACGGCGAGGTAAGCCTCGATGATGGAGTCCACGTCCTCGACGGGCGTGCGTCCCTCCCACGGGGAGGCAAAGGGCATGGAGATGGAACCGGAGATGGCGATGCCGTTCGCCTTTGCCAGCTCAACGCAGGAGGCAAAGCCCGCGACGCTCTGCTCGGGCGTCATGTTGAGGTTGCGCAGATTGTGCTGGCGGCTGGCGGAGACGTTCAGCTTGACCTTTTTGCAGCCGCAGTCGATGGCGCGCTGCACGCCGCGCGCGTTGGGAATCAGAGCGCGCAGCTCCACATTCGGCACGTCGCCGATCTGACGGAACAGCTCGTCGGTGTCCGCCATCTGCGGCACGGCCTTGGGGTGCATGAACGAGCCGACCTCGATGACGGGGAAGCCCGCGTCGATGAGCGCGCGGAGCATATTGAGCTTTTCGGCAGTGGGAATGAGCGTTTTTTCGTTTTGCAGGCCGTCGCGCAGACCGACCTCGCAGATGGTGACGGAAGAAGGAAGATACATAATAAAAACCTCCTGATTGCAATAATGATATGATTCTATTATAATAATAAAGGATACAGCGGTGCGGCGGACGCGGCGTGCGGGTCGTCCGCTGCTTTCTTGAAGTCATCATAGTTTGAAAAAGGCAAAGATTCCAATAGAAGTTTTTGATGAAGTGATAGGCGACTTTGATTTATGCGGGGAGGCGCTGCCGGCACCGCGCGAAATGATGATGAAAATTGATTGATTTGGCCGTGAACGTGCAAATGGCGGAATAGGAAAGAAAATTCGTCGGGAGAAAGCGAAATATTCGAGCAAATACGGGCATTGAAGCGATTCTCAATGTCAAAAATCAGTCGGGAGACACAAAAACGACCGTGGGACGTTTGAAAATAAAGCAATATTGAACAAAGGAAAAAAGACGCCCGTCAAAAGCAAAAACGTCAAAATTTTGTCGTTATTCTGACGAAATCATGAACAAAATAAATCAATCAATGCACAAGGAGCATTGGATTTCTTCAAAAGAGTGTAATACATTGTCAACAACGGAGAGCGGAGTTTTTCAGCTGTCTTGTTTCATGTAATCTGTTGTTGAAGGGAGCGATGTTCGTGCAGAGAGCTTTTTCCTTAGCATATCTCACAGTACCCGGAACACCGCCGGTCGAGCTGATCCGTATGGCAAAGGAAGCGGGCTATGACAATGTCAGCCTGCGCACGATCCCGATGGGACAGCCCGGCGAGCCGCAGGCGCGGCTGGAAAACGACCCCGCTTTGTTTGCGGAGGTCAAGAAGACATTAAAGGAATGCGGAATGAAGCCGCTCGATATCGAGCTGGTCCGCATTCGGGAGGATCTGCTGGAGGACTACCGCGGCGCTTTTGAAAAAGCGGCCGAGCTGGGAGCGACGCAGGTGCTCTCAAGCGTATGGACGAAGGATCATTCCTTCGCGGCGGATCGCTACGCGGCGGTCTGCGAGCAGGCGGCGCAGTTCGGCCTGACGGTCAACTTGGAGTTTCCGGTGCTGTCGGAACTCAAGACCTTCCGTGAGGCGCTCGCCATGCAGGAGAAGGTCGGCGCGCCGAACCTCAAGGTGATGATGGACATGATCTACGTCCATCTTGATGGCGTGACGCCGGCGGACATCAAGGCGGTCGCGCCGGAGCGCTTCGGCGTGATCCACATGTGCGACTGGCCGAAGGATGCCGGAGAGGACATGACAGCGGTCGTCCGCGGCGGACGCGCTTACTGCGGCGAGGGCTGCGCGGACATCGCGGGCTTCGTCGGCGCGCTGCCGGAAAGCTGCCCGATCTCGATCGAGCTGCCGAACCTTGCCGAGATGGAAAAGCGCGGGGCGCTCGGCCATGCCGCACGTTGCCTCGAAACGGCAAAGAGCTATTTTGCCGCGCACGGGCTTTGAGACGATCATTCAAGCTGAGTTAGGAGATAATCAAAAATGCAGGTCAACATCGACACAAAATTTATCACGCTCATCGGCACGCCTCTCGGACAATCCTTTGCCGCGAGGATGCAGAACGCCGGATACGAGGCCGCCGGCCTGAATATGCTTTACTTCTATACCGAGGCGGACAAGGAGCACCTCGGCGACATCGTGAACGGCTTGCGCTATATGCCCTTCGCGGGCTTCGCGGTGACCAAGCCGAACAAGGTGCGCGTGCTGCGCTACCTTGACGAGCTGGATCCCCTGTGCCAGAAGATGGGCGCGAGCAACACCGTCGTCAAGACGGCGGACGGCAAGCTCATCGGCTACAATACGGACGGCCTCGGCTTCTACACCTCCCTGACGGAGGAGGGTGGCGTAGACGTGGCGAATTCCACCTTCTTCTGCTTCGGCGGCGGCGGCGCGGGGCGCGCGATGTGCTCGGTGCTGGCCTATCACGGCGCGAAGAAGATCTACGTCACGGACGCCTTTGAGCCGTGCGGACGCTCGCTCGTGGGCGACATCAACGATAACTTCTCTCACGTGGCGGAGTTCGTCCACCCCGAAAAGATCGCGCCGATCCTGGAGCAGTGCAACGTCGTGATGAACGCGAGTGGCGTGGGTATGGGTTCGTCAATCGGGCAGTCCCCGATGCCCGAGGAGCTGATCCGTCCCGACCAGTTCTATTTCGACGCCTGCTACAACCCCGACAAGACGCAGTTTCTGCTCAACGCCGAGGCGAAGGGCTGCAAGGTGCTCAACGGTCTGGGTATGTCCCTCTATCAGGGCGCGGCGCAGATCGAACTGTGGACTGGCAAGAAAGCGCCGGTCGAGGCGATGCGTCAGGAGCTGCTGAAGATTCTCGCGGAGAAAAACTGAGAGCGTTGTTTCATCAAGCAAATCTATTTTAGGAGGACTGAATGAAAGTATTGAAATGGTTGGACGATCACTTCGAGGAATTTTTCCTTGTTATTTTCCTCGTCCTGATCTGCTGCGTCGAGCTGGCGCAGGTCATCATCCGCAAAATTCCCTGGATCCACGCGCTCACATGGGCGGAGGAATTTTGCCGCTTTATGTGGATCTGGAGCGTGTTCCTGTCCCTGCCCTATACCATCCGCAAGGGCAATATGCTGCGTGTGGCTATTCTGCTCGATGCGATGCCGCACGTGATGCGTAAGTGCGTCAACATCTTTGTGGACATTGTGGTTATGGCGTCCATGGCGCTGTGCGGCTACTATTCCTTTGGCGTGGTGCAGAAGATTCTCGCAAGCGGCGAGACCTCTCCCGCGATGCTCTGGCCGATGTGGTTCGTTTACAGCTTTATGATCATCGGCTTTGTGCTCGGCACGGTGCGCGGATTCCAGCAGATCGTTCTGCACATCCGGCACTTTAACGAGAAAGAACTGTCCGCTATCGAGCAGACGATGGCGGAGGCGGCCGAGGAGGCCGAGGCCGGCAAGCACGCCGAGCGTATGGACGTGGAAGGAGGTAACGTGTAAATGGCGGCATTACTTGTATTTGTTGTGTTCTTGGTCGCGATCGCGATCTCCATTCCCATCGGCGTTTCCATGATCGTCGGTTCGGTTGCTCCCATTTTCCTGATGGGCAAGGGCGGCACCATCGCTCAGATCCTTAACAACACCTTTTCCGGCGCGAACTCCACCCCGATCCTCGCCGTTCCGCTGTTCATTCTCGGCGGCGTTATCATGGCGGAGGGTGGCATTTCCCGCCGACTGTTCAACTTCTTCGCGTATTTCGTCGGTCGCTTCACCGGCGGTCTGCCCTGTGCGGTCATCCTGACCTGCCTGTTCTACGGCGCGATCTCCGGCTCCGGCCCGGCGACCACCGCGGCGGTCGGCTCCATGTGCATCCCGTTCCTTGTCGGCATGGGCTATGATAAAACTTGGAGCGCCGGTCTCATCGCGGTCGCGGGAGGTCTGGGCGTCATCATTCCGCCGTCCATTCCCTTCGTGCTCTACTCGCTGGCAACGGGCGTTTCCACGGGCGACCTGTTCCTCGGCGGCGTGCTCCCCGGCATTCTGATCGGTCTCTTTATGATGATCTACGCCGTTTTCTACTGCAAGAGACACGGCGAGGATCGTGCGCTGATCAATTTGCAGATGGCCGAGCTCAAGAAGCATGGCCTTTGGGCGCTGTTCTGCGAGAGCTTCTGGGCGTTGCTGTGCCCCGTGATCGTGCTCGGCGGCATCTACGCCGGCCTCTTCACCCCGACCGAGGCGGCCTGCATCTCCGTGTTCTACGCGCTGATCGTCTCCCTGTTCATCTACAAGACGATCCAGTTCAAGGATCTTATCCCCTTCCTGTGCAGCTCCGTTAAGACCTACGGCGGTCTTGCTTTCGTGCTGGCCTTTGCCACGGCTTTCGGCCGCGTGCTGAGCCTGACCAAGGCGACCAAGGTGGTCGAGAGCTTCATCCTCAATAACTTCCACTCCAGCTGGAGCGTTATGACGGTGCTCGTCATCATCTTCCTGCTTCTCGGCATGGTCATGGATACCGGCCCGGCAATCATCATTCTCGCTCCGGTACTGCTGCCCGCGGTGGAGCAGCTCGGCGTGGATCCCGTCCACTTCGGCGTGGTGCTGGTCTGCTGCCTGTCCATCGGTCTTGCGACCCCGCCCTTCGGCCTCGACCTGTTCGTTGCCGGCAATCTGGCGGAGAAGCCGCCCATGTCCGTCGCAAAGAAGGCGGTGCCTTTCATGATCGCATTCCTGATCGCGCTGATCCTCATCACCTACATCCCCGCGATCAGCATGGTGCTGGTCGAAGCGGCGCGCTGACCGCGTCCGCAGCCCGAACCGATGCATCCCTCCGTCCGGGCGACCGGACGGGGGAGCATACATAAATTTTAAGGAGGAAAACCCATGAAAAAGCTATTTGCCCTGTTGCTCACTCTTGCCATGATGTTCTCCCTCGCCGCCTGTGGTTCCGGTACCCAGACCGAAACGCAGGACACCGGCGACACCGCTGCCGAGGCCGGCCCCTACGACGCGCTCGATCCCGTTGAGCTCGTCGGCGCCGACTCCACCGGTAAAGGCGCCGCGGGCCAGCTCTTCGGCGAGTACGTTGCCGAGCGCGTGTCGGAGATCACCGGCGGCAAGCTGACCATCGACTATCACCCCAACGGTGACCTCGGCGGCGACGCCGACCTGCTCCGTCAGGCCCAGACCGGCGACATCGCCATCGTCGTCTGCCAGACCGCTCCCGTCGTCTCCTTCATCCCCGAGATGGCCGTGTTCGATCTGCCGATGGCCTTCGCCAAGTATGACGGCGACACCATCGACGCAGTTCTCAACGGCGACAACGAGTTCCATGACGACCTGTCCGCCGCTTATGAGGCTGCCGACTTCCATCTGCTCGGTTTCCTGCAGAACGCGACCTTCCGTCTGACCACCGCGCACACCAACCTTGCCACTCTCAAGGACTTCGACCGTCTGCAGATCCGCACGATGGAGAACTCCAACCACATGGCGTTCTGGAAGGCCATCGGCGCTGAGCCGACCCCGCTCGCGTGGGCTGAGGTTTACTTCGCGCTCCAGTCCGGCACCATCGACGCGCAGGAGAATGCCGCCGATACCTGCGTCGGTGCCAACTTCCAGGAGGTTCAGGAGTATCTCGCCTGCACCAACCACATCCTGTACTGCAACCAGATCTGCATCAACAAGGACGTTTATGACTCCCTCGATCCCGCCTATCAGGCCGCTCTGGATCAGGCTGTTGCCGATGCTATCGAGTATATGCGTCCCCAGCTCGAGCAGATCGACACGGACAACAAGCAGATCCTCATCGACGGCGGCATGACCCTTATCGAGTACGACGACTCCTTCTATGATGAAATCCTCGCGCTCGACAGCGTTCAGGCTCTGTACAAGGACATCGACGAGAACCAGATCAACGGTCTCGGCACGAAGCTGCTCGACGCGCTGGCCGCCTGAGTCTCAGGTAAATTATAACCCATTCCCTGTTTTGGACCGGCGGCACCGATCGGCGCCGTCGGTCCCTTCCCTTTCCAAAGGAGTTGGAGTTGCTATGGAAAAAGAAAAAGGGCAGGCATACGGCCTGCTGTTCGTTACGTTCTTCATGTGGGGCAGCGTTTACGTTGGCGCGAAGCTGATCGCCGGCGCGGTGCCGCCGCCCGTGGTGGCCTGCCTGCGCACCTGCGTGGGCGCGGCCTGTGTCAGTCTGATGGCGCGCAAGTACCGGCACATGAAGATCGAGAAAAAGGATCTGCGCCTTCTGCTGCTGATCGGCTTTTTGGGCTACTACGGAACGGTCAACCTCGTGCAGCTCGGCATCGCGCTGACGGGAGCGTCCGTCGCGGCGCTCATCAACGCGCTTACGCCGGTCTCCGTGACGATCTTTGCCGCTGTCGTGCTGCGTGAAAAGATCACGCCGGTCAAGCTCGTGTGCCTCGCGCTGGCGCTGGCCGGCACGGTCGTCATCACGGGCGGCACGCAGAGCGGCGGAGAGATGCTCGGCAGCATCGCGGTGCTGATCTCGGTCGTGACGTGGGGGCTTGCCTCCGTTTTTGTCCGCAAGCTCACGGCGAAGTATCCGCCCGTTCTGGTCACGGCCTACGGGCTTTGCTTCAGCCTGCTGTTCCACATTCCGACAGGTCTTGTCACGTACCTTGCAAAGGGTGCGGAGATCGATCTGACCGCGATCCTTGTGATCCTTTATATCGGACTGGCGGGGACGGGCATTTCGCAGTTCACGTGGGCAAAGTGTCTCTCCATTCTGCCTGCCTCTACCTGCTCGCTGTTCTACCCGCTTCAGGCGATGTTCTCCGCACTGCTGGGCGCGGTGATCCTCAGCGAGAGCTTCCGCCCGAGCTTTTTCATCGGTCTGGCGCTGATCAGCGCGGATGTTGCGCTCAACACGTGGGAGAGCCGCCGAGAGGGCGCGTCTCAAAAATAACGGTTGAGAAATGACGCGGAATCGCGGATAATGGTAGAAACAAAGCGCCTGTCGGAGGGCATTACAATAGGAGGCCGCCCATGAATTTGCAGCAGCTTTATTATTTCAAGACGATCGCCGAGATGGAGCACTACACCAGAGCGTCGGAGAAGCTGTCGGTCAGCCAGTCGAGCCTGAGCCACGCCATCGCGGGGCTGGAGGACGAGCTGAACGTCCGGCTCTTTGCGCGGAAGGGACGCAACGTCGTGCTGACGAAGTACGGCAGACTGCTGCTCCCATACGTTACCAAGTCTCTGGAAACACTGGAAACGGGGATGAACAAACTCAACGACTTCATCAGCCCGGAAACGGGGACCGTCTCTATCGCCTGCTTTCCGTCGCTGACGGAGTTTGTCCCTGAGATCATCGTGCGCTATATTTCGGAAACGAACCGCGTGAACGTCCGTCTGCAATCCAATCAGGAGGCAACCTATACGGCGCTGCGCGAGCAGCTCCTCGCGGGCAAGGTCGATATGGTGTTCGCCACGGAGATCGACGATCCGCGCATCGGCTCGACCTTCATCGGTGAGCACGAGCTGGTGCTGATCGTTCCGACAACGCATCCCCTCGCGCAGAGGGACAGCGTGGAGCTGCGGGAGCTCAATGGTGAGGATTTCATCGCCTTTGACCACAGCGGCCAGATCCGTATGCAGCTCGACAATATTTTCGACTGCCTGCAGATCCGCCCGAATATCCGCATGGAAAGCGGACAGGACGTGATCATCTACGGCCTTGTCGCGGCCGGTCGCGGCGTGGCCATCGTGCCGTATCCGCTCGGCGGCACGCCCTATCATGTGCGGCTCGTTCACATCGCGGGGGATCTGCTCCCTCCGCGCAAGCTGTACCTTTCATGGAACAAGGAGGAGTATATGCCGCCCGCGGCGGAGTATTTCCGCGATTTCATCATCAAGCAGGGCGCGGTATTCGACGAATATCTGCATCGCAATTATGCGCGGCTCTATCGATAGGACAGATGAGAATATATGCAGAAAATCGAACGATAGGTGTAAACTCTGAATTGGACAGAACGGGCGGGGCATAGTATTATTTTTGTACAGAAACCTTGGAAAAATTCTAATATAAGAGGACGGCTTTCGGTAAAGAGCAGAAAGTTCTTATTCCGATAATTCATGGTAAAATTTTATGAATTACTATGGATATGCCGCCTCGCAGGAGGTAATATGAGTAAAAAGCTTGTTTCCGACCTGATGGTAAACTACATGGAGCGCCGCGGCGTGAAGTACGTCTTCGGCCTGTGCGGCCATACGGTCATCGGTATGCTCGACGCGCTTTCAAGAAGCGAAAAGCTGACCTTCGTCTCCAACCGCCACGAGGCGGTCGCATCCACGGCGGCGGACGGCTACGCCCGCCTGACGCACAAGGCGTCGGTGGTCATGTGCCACCTCGGTCCCGGCCTGACCAACGTGCTCACGGGTGTCGCCAACGCGGCGTTCGACTCGATCCCAATGGTCGTGATCGCCGGCGACGTGCCGAGCTACTATTTCGGCAAGCATCCCCATCAGGAGGTCAATATGCACGGCGACGGTACGCAGTACCGCATCCTTGAGCCGGTCGTCAAGCGTGCGTGGCGCGTGGACGATCCCGAGTTGCTGCCTGACATCATGGACAAGGCGTTTCGCCTTGCCGAGTCCGGCCGCCCCGGCCCCGTGCTGATCGATATGCCGATGGATATGTTCTCCTACGAGATTGATGAGGATCTTTGGGCGCGTACCTATCACGACAGCCCCGTGACCGTGAAGCCCGCGCTCGCGCCGGATGCTGCGAAGGCCATCGCGGAAAAGCTCGTCAAGGCGAAGAGCCCCGTGATGCACGCAGGCGGCGGTATCCTGCTCGCGCAGGCGTCCGAGGAGCTGGCCGCGCTCGCGGAATTCCTTGACATTCCCGTTTCCCGCACGCTGATGGGGCAGGGCTGCCTGAGCGACCGGCACCCGCTGATGATCGGTCAGACCGGCTTCTGGGGACTGGAGCACACCCATCACTTCACGCTCAACGCCGACGTGATCCTCGGCCTCGGCACCCGCTTTGCCGAGGCGGACAGCTCAAGCTGGTATCAGGGCGTGACCTTTGATCCAGCCAAGACGACCTTCCTTCAGATCGACATCGACCCGACCGAGATCGGCCGCAACTATCCCGTGGAGATCGGCGCCATCGCCGACCTGAAGATCGCGCTGGCGCAGATCCTCGAGGAAGCCAAGAAGATCTGCCCCGAGGGGATCAAGCGCCCCGGTCTGCGCGAACAGATCGCCAAGGCCAAGGCGGACTTCAAGGCGTCCAACGTCGATATTTCGAACGACAGCCGTTTCCCCATGACTCCGCAGCGCATCCTCAAGGACGTCAAGGAAGTCATCCCCGAGGACGCGGTCATCTTCACCGACGTCGGCTGGAACAAGAACGGCGTGGCGCAGCAGTTTGACGTGACCATTCCGGGGACGATCCACCACTCCTCCGGTCTTGCCACGATGGGCTTCGGCGCGTCGGCGGTGCTCGGCGGCAAGCTGGCGGCACCCGACAAGATCTGCCTGACACTCACCGGCGACGGCGGTTTCGGTGTGAACCCGACCTGCCTTGCCACCGCGGTCGAGCAGGGCATCGCCTGCACCTGGGTCGTGATGAACAACTCCGCCTTCGGCACCATCGCTGGACTGGAGAACGCCAACTATAAGACGAAGTTCGGCACCGTGTTCCATACGCCGGACGGCGCGTCCTACAGCCCCTGCTGGGCGGATGTTGCCAAAGCCTACGGCGTGGAGGCCGTCCGTGTGAGCAGCGCGGAGGAGTTCAAGCCCGCGATGGAGAAGGCCGTTGCCGCCAATAAGGCGGGCCGCCCCTTCCTCGTCGAAGCGCCGATGGAGAACATTGTTGTCCCGACGCCCGGCTGCTGGAACATCAACGACATTTACTCCCCCAACGATCTTGTCAAGGACGGCAAGCTCGTCAAGAAGGAGAACGGCGTCTACGTCACGCCGAACCACGCGAAGTCCCACAAGGCAAAGTAAAAAAGAGAAGGACGACCGCCGATGGCGGTCGTCCTTGCTTTTGCACAACTCATCAATTCACTTTTCCTGCTTGAGCTGCGCGAGCTCCGCGCGCAGAGCCTCATTCTGCGCCTGTAAGCTGTCGAGCTTGCCGTTCACGGCCGCAAGCTGACGCTTCAGCTCGGCGGCGACGATGTGCTTGTAGAATTGCCGCTTGCCCGCCGCGCTGACCGCAGAGAGTACCAGCGCCGTTCCACCGGCCGCCAGCGCGAGCTTCTTCACGTCCGTCTTGCGCAGAACCTGTACGACCGCGCGCCTGCCGAGCTTCACGGGATAGGCCAGCTCCGATACGTTCAGCTCCGTCGGCATGGAGAGCACCGGCAGAGTTTCCTGCTTTGTGATCTGCTTCATGGGAATATCCTCCTTTGTTTTAATTCAGCAGCCCGCCGAGATACCACGCCAGTGCAAGCTGCGCGAGCAGGATCGCCGGCAGACCGTATTTGAAATACCAATGCCGCGTTTTGTGGCGCCACACGCGCATCCCGGCGACAGCCCCGACGCTGCCGCCGAGCAGCGCGAGCAGAAAGAGCGCCTTTTCCGGCACGCGCCGCGCGCCCCGTACCTTGCTGCGGGCCTTGTCCCAGCCGTAGACGGCGAAGGAGAGCGCGTTGAGCGCAATCAGATAGGCGGAAAGCGGCGCGAGGCTGCCCGAAACGAGCACCGCAGTCGGGCTGTCCGCCCCGCCGATCGCGCTGAAAGACGCCGTGTTCACGGCCTCGGGCAGAAAAGAGAGTTTCATTTCCCGAGCTTGGCCAGCTCCACCGCCGCCGCCGCGCCGAGACGGGCGTTGTTAAAGACGAGCTGGATGTTGGAGTCGAGACTGTCCCCGTCGGTGATGTCCTTGATCTTGGCGAGAAGATAGGGCGTGGTGGCCTTGCCGTGAATGCCGTCCTTTTTCGCGTCCTCGACCGCCTCGGCGATGGCCTTGTCGATCACGGCCTTGTCCATGGAGTATTCCTCCGGGATCGGGTTCGTGACGAGCAGACCGCCGCGCAGGCCCAGCTCGCGCTTGACGTGGAAGGCCTTTGCCAGCTCCGCGGGCGTGTCGAGCCGGTAATCCACGCCGAAGCCGGACTTTCTTGTATAAAACGCGGGCAGCTCGTCGGTGCCGTAGCCGATGACGGTCACGCCGTGCGTTTCGAGATATTCGAGCGTCAGGCCGAGGTCGAGGATGGATTTCGCGCCCGCGCAGATGACCATGACGGAGGTGTCGGCCAGCTCTTCAAGATCGGCGGAGATGTCGAAGGTCTCCTGTGCGCCGCGGTGTACGCCGCCGATGCCGCCGGTGGCGAACACGCGGATGCCCGCCATGTCGGCGATCATCAT
>CAVKBJ010000056.1:0-14847 GCA_963654505.1 Lachnospiraceae bacterium | reverse complement strand
CTACCAAGCCGATTTGACTACCAGCCCCCCTTGCCAACGATTTTGTTACACATACAAAGAGCAGAAAAAACTTGAAATAAATTCGGAGTTGAGCTATACTGTATAGAGAGGAAAAGCGGTTCTTTTTCAGCCGCTTGTGTTGTGTGACCGAAAATTTTTTGACAGGAGGCGGGCGTCATGTTCTGCGTAGGGGATAAGATCGTGCATCCGATGCACGGAGCCGGTGTGATCGAGAGCATCGTGGACGAGAAGATCGGCAGGGATCTTGTCCGGTTTTATGTGTTCAAAATGCCGGTCTCCGGCCTGACGCTCAAGATCCCGACGGAGAACAGCGAGCTGATCGGCATTCGCGCGGTGCTTCCGGCGGAGAGGATCGAGCAGGTGCTCGCGGACATTCCGAAGCTGAGCGCGGACATGACGACGAACTGGAACCACCGCTACCGCGAGAATATGGAGCGCATCAAAAGCGGCGACCTGCTGGAGGTCTCGGGCGTCATCAAGGCGCTGATGCGCCGCGACGGCGAGCGCGGGCTCTCCACGGGCGAGCGCAAGATGCTGCACAACGCCAAGCAGATCCTTCTCTCGGAGATCGTGCTCTCGGAAGGCGTCGAGTACGCCGACGCGGAGGCGCGCGTCAACGCGGCCATGCTGGTGGAGGAGAGCGTATGAAAAGGCTTCTGCGCAGGCTCCTGAACAAGGGCGCTTCGGCTGTCCGGCCGACCTGCACGGCGATCATCGCCGCGGCGGGCAGCTCCCGGCGCATGGGCGGCGGGAACAAACTTCTGCTGCCGCTGGACGGGGTGCCGGTGCTGGCGCATACGCTGCGCGCAGTCGACCGCGCCGAGAGCGTGGACGAGATCGTGATCGCGGCGCGCGAGGAGGATCTGCTGACCTATGCGGAGCTTTGCAAAGCCTACGGCATCCAGAAGCCGGTCAAGGTGATCCTCGGCGGCGCGACGAGAGAGGAGTCCGTGCTGCGCGCCGCGCTGGAGGCGAAAGCCGGCGCGAAGCTGCTGGCCGTGCAGGATGGGGCAAGGCCGCTCGTGACGCCGGAGCTGTTCGACGCGGTGGTGCTGCGGGCGTCCGTGTGCGCCGCGGCGGCTCCTGCCGTGCCGGTGCACGACACCGTCAAGGCCGCGCGGGATCGCCGCGTGACGGAAACGCCGGACCGCTCCACGCTGTTCGCGGTGCAGACGCCGCAGGTGTTCGACGCGGGCCTTTTGAAGGCGGCGCTTCAGTCCGCGCTGACGGATAACGCCGCGCTGACGGACGATTGCTCCGCGGTGGAGCGGCTTGGCAAGGCGGTTTACTTAACAGAAGGCGACGAGGAAAACATCAAGCTCACCACGCCGCTCGACCTGACGATAGCGGAGGCGATCCTGCGCCGCCGCGAGGAGATGGAGGAGACGGAATGACGAACCTGCGCATCGGACACGGGTACGACGTTCATCGCCTGACGGAGGGGCGGGAGCTCATTCTCGGCGGCGTGAGCGTGCCGTATGAAAAGGGTCTGCTCGGCCACAGCGACGCGGACGTGCTCACGCACGCGGTCATGGACGCGCTGCTCGGCGCGGCGGCGCTGGGCGACATCGGCGGGCTTTTTCCTGATACGGACGCGGCCTACGCCGGCATTTCGAGCCTCCTGCTGCTCGAGCGCGTGGCGGAGAGGCTGCGCGAGGCGGGCTATGCCGTCGTCAACGTTGACGCGACAATCCTTACACAGGCCCCGAAGCTCGCGCCCTACCGCGAGCGGATGCGCGAGCGGCTTGCCCGCGCGCTCGGACTCGACGCTTCCCGCGTCAGCGTCAAGGCGACGACGGAGGAGGGACTCGGCTTCACCGGCGAGGGGCTTGGAATTGCCGCGCACGCGGTCGCGCTGTTGGAAAAAATAAGACGGCCCTTGTAAACCATTCAAATTTCTTTTCCTATCCGACGCGGTGTTCCTGCCGCGACGGGCTTTCGCTTTCCCCACGGCTTTCGCCCTCCTGAAAAATTTCCTCTAATTCTTCGGGAGAAAAGCTGCGTATCATGCCAACGCCCTTGCAGTAAATATCCACGATCTGAACGCACATGTTGTCAAGATACTTCGCCTCGGACACGGTGATTTTCCCAGCGTCGGCTCTGTCGGTCGCGTGATCCTCTTGACCTTTGCGATAAACTGTTCCAAGCCTGCGCTTTTCTCACTGACCGTTGTGAGATATTCCTCCAACTCCGGCACCTTTTCTCTCAACTCCGCCTGCTCTCTTTCGTAGGCGGCAGACAGCGTTTCGTAACGCTCGTCCGTGATCTTCCCTGTGGCGTTGTCCTCATATAGCTTTTGAAACCTGCTAATTTCCTATAGGTTATTACTCGATATAGCAAGCAGCCAAGACGATCACATTTGTGGTTCCACCGCTTATGTTATCAAATGAGGAAGTTGAACACGGAATGGCATAGGCTATAAATGTGTCTCCATCGTAAACCTCCATGCTATCCAAATAGTACAGAGCATAATAGTTGTTATCGTCATCAGTAGCCAAAAGGTAAGTCAGCTTACCTCCCAAGCAGTCATCCTCGAATACCTGCACGGCGTAGAGGTCTAATTTCACCAAACCGATCTGGTCCTGTTTGCGGGTTTTATTGAACTGTTTACTTGAAAAATCTTGTATGTCAGAAGACTGTATAGCTTCATTTGTTGCCGTAGGGAATAGATTTTCATTTGTATCAATGTATTCGATCACCGCATCCGAAATCGCAAATTTGCCGAACAGGTCTAACTGCCCAATATAGTTGAGAGACTCACCCGCAGTCGGGGTAAACTCTCCATTTGTGTATGTTCCTGACATCTCTAATGTTTCGCCATCATTTATGATGGTTGTCACGCCGTAGCCGTTATAGGCGCCGTCAGAGAAATCTCCTTCATACATATATGAAGCCCCATCTTCTCCCTCTGCTTTGAATGTTCCGAAACCTTGTGGATTGCCGTTGATAACTTCTCCGGTGTACTTTCCATCAATATCATAAGTGTCAGTTCCCTCTATCATGGTAACGGTGATGTCATAGTCCGAAACTGTAAAGGGCGTATAGTCTTCAGACGTTTTCGGTGTGGTACTCCCGCAACTCGATAGGAGCAACATAAGCAACGACAAAACGATAATGCCTGCCTTTTTCATGGCTGCATCTCCTTATTGATGAAATATTAGCCGATTTTAGGCTCGCTATCTTAAAAGTATATCATGTTTGGCGAATTATGCCAATAGGAAAAGAATAAATGTGAAAAAATTTGTATATGGCGATTGGCTATGCCTGTTCTTATTCCTTGACGATCAGCGTCCCGACCTTCCCCTGCTCCAGCAAGCTCCATGAACCCCATGAAGGCGGGGCGGACCAAGTTGACGCCTGACCACCAGCCATCGTCAATACTGTGATCTTCTCTGACTGCTTTTTCATCATGCTCCTTTCCGTCAATCTCCTCCTTGAAGTCCATAAGGAACATTTTTTCAAAGTAGCGGTGCCTTTGTGCTTTCGTCATCTGACGAAGCACCCTCTGCTGCTCCGCCAGTGCTTCGTGTAATTGAATATCCAACTCGTCCATAAGACGATCCTCCCGCGAGTTTGTCTACCGCTATTCTATAATATACGTTCGACGCGGTCAATGGCGCAGTTGTCGCACAGGTCTCTCAAAACAGGGGGATCAGGGGGAGATTTCCCCTGACAAGCGGTCTCTGTACGGACAGAGACGTTGCTTGCAAAGATGATGCCAGCCGTATCGGGGACGCGCGTTCTTCGATGCGGCGCGGCTCATATTTTTTACCGCTTCGCAAAAATATAATAGCAAGCTATTGACATTCATTCAAAAGCGTGCTATTATTGTGCTGAAAATGACTTGGAAAGGAGTATCTATCATGTCGGAATACACACCGAATGGCCTGCTGTTTAAGCAAATACATGACCGCCTTGAAAAGCAGGCGAATAACGCTTTACGGGCAAAAGACCTGACCATGATGCAGGTGTCCGTCCTCACGGCATTACAGCAGACTGAGGAACAGCAATTATCCATGAAGGAACTGGAACGGTACTTTGGAGTGGCGCAATCGACCGTTGCCGGGGTCGTTTCACGATTGGAGCAGAAGGGTCTGGTCGAAGCGTTTGGCGACGCCGCAGACAGGCGTATCAAGCTGGTACACATCACTTCTGCCGGTGAGCTGTGCTGCGCCGAAGCGGCTTGCCAGATGGACGAGGCAGAAGAAAAACTGTTGCAAGGCCTGTCCGGCGAGGAGCGCAAACTGCTGAATCACCTGCTGACGAGAGTTGCCGATAATTTGAAATAGACAGCGCCCGCTTATTTAAGCGGGTATGCTCTTAAACTAAATGATAGTATGCTATCGGAACGGAGACTATTTTATGAAAGAAAATAAATCTTTAGAAGCCTTTGAAAATGCGCCTGTACGCACAGCAGTTTTACAAAACGCACTGCCCGCAATGGCGGCAATGCTCATGGTGCTGATCTACAACCTCGCGGATACCTTTTTCATCGGGCAGACCCATGATGATCTGCAAGTGGCGGCAGTCTCCCTTGCCACGCCGGTTTTCCTGTTGTTCATGTCCGTGGGAACAGTCTTCGGCATCGGCGGCACCTCGGTGATCTCCCGCGCCTTGGGCGAGGGACGGGGAGACTACGCAAAAAAGGTCTGCTCGTTCTGTATGTGGTGCTGTGTTGCCGTCGGGGTGCTGATGTCTGCACTGTTCCTGATTTTCATGGATCAGATTCTCGCCATGATCGGCGCAAGCGCGGAAACCTGGGACTATGCGAAAACCTATCTGACGATTGTAAGCTGCTCCGGTCCGTTTGTTTTGATTGCCAACTGCTACTCCAATGTCATCCGCGCCGAGGGACAGTCCGGCAAGGCGATGATGGGGCAGGTCATCGGAAATCTGCTGAATGTCATTCTCGACCCCATCATGATCCTTGTGTTTGGCTGGGACATTGCCGGCGCGGCCATTGCAACCGTCATCGGGAACGTGGTGGGCGCGGGATATTATATCGGCTGCTTCCTGAAAGGTTCGTCTACCCTCAGCGTCAGCCTCAAGGATTTTTCCGTGAAGGAAAAGATCGCCTCCGGTGTTCTTGCGATTGGCGTCCCTGCCGCATTGGGCAACCTTCTGATGAGCCTTTCCAGCATCATCATGAACAGTCAGATGGCAAAGTACGGCGATATGGCGGTGGCCGGCGTGGGCGTCGCCATGAAGATCACGATGATGACCGGCATGGTCTGCATCGGGCTTGGGCAGGGCGTTCAGCCGCTGCTCGGCTACTGTGTTGGTGCGAAAAACTGGGAGCGATATAAATGCGTGTTGCGGTTTTCTCTCATATTTGCGTTTGCCCTGAGTACGGTACTGACGATAATATGCTATATCTTTACAAACCGGATCGTCGGCGTGTTCCTGACGGACGCCGCGGCCTTTGAGTACGGCGTTTCCTTTGCCCGCATTCTGCTTTGCACAAGTTTCCTGTTCGGCGTATTCTATGTGATAACCAACGCGCTGCAAGCCCGCGGAGCAGCAAAAGAATCTCTGATCGTCAATATTTCACGGCAAGGGCTTATTTATATTCCGGCGATGTTTTTACTTGGGGCGCTCTTTCACGAAGCAGGGCTGATCTGGGCGCAGCCCGTGGCGGATGTGCTGTCGCTGCTGCTGGCGGTCATCCTTTATGTTAGAAAGTCAAAAAGACTGATGTAGATCGGCAAAACCGTGTATGGGTCGGCAGGGTTCCTTTTTGCACGAGACGATTTTGCTCAATGTAATGACATTGGTCAAACCTCTCGACTGCTTATCAAGGTTAGGAGTTCTCGATGCCTTTCTTGTTATCACAGTCAGCATAGCAAAATCCCGTGCATCTCCTGGCAAGATGCACGGGATTTTCTGTTTACATATAGATCAATTCGGCAGCGACAATTTCGACAGCGCGTTCACGGACGTTATTCATGCGCTGTACCCACGCCATCTGGTCGGCGGCTTTCAGCGTTTCCGAGACACCTTCCGCCCCTGCCATCTGATTGACCAACTGAGAAAACATAGTTTCTGCCTGCCGGTCGGTCTCCTCCAAATGGCCGTTCAGTTCGCCGCCGAGCAGCATACCCGTATAGAGCGCTTTCCGATGCTCGCGGAGATATTTTCTCCGGCGTTCGCCCCTACCTCGATGCGCGGAGAAGCTGGAACCTTCCATTTCGGGAACAGATAGTCTCCGCACCGACGGTACTTGAGCTTGTTTTCTGACATTTTCGTAATCCTCCGAATGATTGGTATTCCTGCATTTCCATCATTTTGGCTGATCACAAAAGCTGAATGGAGGCAACTTCCTTACGAAGTGCCTCCATTAGGCCGTCCTTTTCCTCATTCAGGGAAACACGAAGGCGGGAGACAATCTGACCTTATCGGTTGCATCAAAAATGCGAGAAACAATAAGACCAGTTTACGCATTTATCCGGGTTGCCGAACGGAAAAAATGATGGTAAAATAAAACGGAGAAAAAAGACGAAGGAGGCGAACGCAATGCTGCGTATTCTGCTCGGCCGCGCCCGCACGGGCAAGTCCGCGCGCGTGCTCGACGAGATCCGCGCGCTGGGGGACGCTTCAAAGCAGATCCTGCTCGTGCCGGAGCACGCTTCGCACGCCGCCGAGGTGGACGTGTGCCGCGCCTGCGGCCCGACCGCCGGCCGCCACGCGGAGGTGCTGACTTTCAAGCTGCTCGCCTCGCGCGTACTGACGCTCACCGGCGGCGCCGCGGAGGTGACGCTCGACAACGGCGGCAAGCTGCTGCTGCTCCAGCGGGTGCTGGTCTCGCTCGCGCCGAGCCTGCGCGTTTACCACCGTCCCTCGCAGCGCGCGGCGTTTCTGGAAAGCCTGCTTACGCTCATCGAGGAGCTGCAGGCCTACGCCATCGCGCCTGAGGTGCTCGCGGAGAAGGCTGAGGTCATCGCGGGCGAGAGCGGCGAGCGTCTGCGCGACGTCGCGCTGCTCTACGGCGCGTATCTCGCAAGGCTCCACGAGGACGGGCGCGACGCGCGCGACCGTCTGGAAAAGCTGGAGGAAAACCTTGCCGCGTCCGGCTACGCCGACGGGAAGGACGTTTTCCTCGACGGATTTTCCTACTTCACGGGCCGCGAGCTGAACATCCTGCGCATCCTGCTCCGCCGCGCGGGGAGCGTCACCGTGACGCTGCTCGGCGACGGGAGCGGTAGTGAGCTGTTCGCCGAGGGCCTGCGCGTGCGCGAGCAGCTCCGCGCCCTCGCGAGGGATGTCGGCGCAAGGGTCGAGGAGGAGGTGCTGCGCGACGGTGAGCCGCGCGACGCGCTGGGACACGTCGAGCGCTATTTCTTTGGCGAGAACCGCCGCTGGGACGCGCCGGCGGAGCAGCTGCAGCTGTATGAGGCGTCCACGGCCTATGCCGAGGCGGAGTGGATCGCCGCGGAGATCCTGCGGCTCGTGCGCTGCGAGGGCTACCGCTTCCGCGACATCACCGTCACCTCGCGCGACATGGACGCGGCGGAGCCGGTGCTGCGCACCGTATTCGCGCGCTGCGGCATCCCGCTCTACTGCGCGCGGCGCAGCGACATTCTGCGGCGCAACGTGCCTTCGTTGCTGCTCGGCGCGCTCGACGCGGTGAGCGGCGGTTTTGAGTACGAGGACGTGTTCCGCTGCCTGAAGACTGGGCTTGCGGGGCTTTCGGCGGAGGAGTGCGACCTGCTGGAAAACTACGCCATCAAGTGGGACATCCGCGGCGCGATGTGGACGCGGGACGCGGCGTGGACGGCGCACCCCGAGGGCTACGGCGTGCCGTGGCGCGCCGAGCATGAGGAGGTGCTCGCGCGAGTGAACGCCGCGCGGGAGAAGGTGAGAGCGCCGCTGGCGCACCTCTATGACGGCCTGCACGGTGTGGGAGACGTAGAGAGTAAAGTGCTTGCACTTTACAATTATCTGACCGAGATCGCCCTGCCGGAGGAGCTACAGCGGCAGACGGAGACGCTCTGGCAGCGCGGCGAAACGCAGCGCGCGGAGGAGCTGGCGCAGCTTTGGAATGTCCTGTGCGGCGTGCTCGACCAGTTCGTGGAGATGCTCGGCAATACGCAGCTCGACGCGGAGGAGTTCGCGCGGCTCATGCGGCTTGTGCTCACGCAGTATTCGGTCGGCACGATCCCCGTCTCGCTCGATCAGGTGAGCCTTGCAGAGATGACGCGCAACGACCGTCACGCGGTTCGCGTGCTGTTTTTGATGGGCGCGAACGACCACGTTCTGCCCGCCGTCGGCGGCAGCGGCGGCATCCTCAAGGACGAGGACCGCGCGGCGCTCGAAGCGCTCAACGTGCGCCTTGCGCCCTACGGCATGGCGCAGTTCCGATTGGAAATCCAGAACCTCTACGCCGCGCTGGCTCAGCCGACCGACCGGCTCCATATCTCCTATCCGCGCTTCGATAACGCGGGCGCCGAGCTGCGGCCGAGCTTTGTCGTCGGGCGTATGCAGACGCTCTGCCCATCGGTAAAGCTCGAAACGGAGGACACTGACAAGGCGTATCGCCTTACAAATATATCCGGCGCGCTGGACTATGCCGGCGGACACATCGACGGGGCGGCGTGGCGGTACCTCGAACGCCGCGGCGACTGCGGCGCGGCGCTCTCCGCCATGCGCGACGCCTCGCGCTACACGCGCGGGCGGCTCTCGCGCGAGGCCGTCCACACGCTCTACGGGCGCAGCATCACGCTCAGCGCCTCGCGCATGGACAAGGCGAGGAGCTGCCATTTCGCCTACTTCATGCAGTACGGTCTGCGCGCGAAGGAGCGCACGGCCGCGGGCTTCGACGCGCCGCAGGCCGGTACCTTCGTCCATGACGTGATGGAGCATACGCTCCGCGCGGCGAGCGGGCGCGGCGGGCTGAAAACGCTCAAACGCGCGGAGCTGCACGCGCTCGTGCGGCGCGCCATCGAGGACTACATCGAAAAAAATCTGCCTGACCTTGACGGGAAAAACGCGCGCTTCCGCTATCTTTTCCGACGGCTGTGCGAGTCGGTCTACCGCATCGTGGACTCGACCGTGGAGGAGCTTTCCGACTCCGACTTCGAGCCGCTGGCCTTCGAGCTGGGCTTCGGCGCGGACGGACAGCTCCCCGCCGTGACCATCCGCGAGGCGGGGGAGGAGCTGCGCGTGGTCGGCAAGGTGGACCGCGTGGACGGCTGGCTCAAGGACGGCAAGCTCTACCTGCGCGTGGTGGACTACAAGACCGGCGCGAAGCGCTTCGACCTTGCGGAGCTGCGCTACGGTCTCGGCATCCAAATGCTGCTCTACCTTTTCGCGCTCAAGCGCGAGGAGGGGCGGATCTTCGGCGGCTGTCCCATCGAGCCGGCGGGCGTGCTCTACCTTCCCGCGCGGGAAAAGCTGCTGAGCTTGCCGCGCAACGCCTCGCAGGAGGAGATCGAGCGCGCGATGCACAAGGAGCTTCAGCGCAGCGGACTGGTGCTCTCCGACCCCGAGGTGCTTCGCGCGATGGAGCACAGCGCGCTGGAGTCGCCATGCTATCTGCCCGTGCGGGTGAAAAAGGGAAAGGACGGCGCGCCGGAGATCGCGGGCAGCATCGCCACGAGCGCGCAGCTCGGCAAGCTGGGGCTGTATGTGGAGGAGCTTCTGCGCCGCATGGTGCGCGAGCTTTCCGCAGGGAACATCGACGCCGACCCGTGGGCGCGCAGCGAGCAGGACAGCGCGTGTACCTACTGCGAGTTCGCGCCCGCCTGCCACTTTGAGAACGGCTGCGGCGGCGACCACATCGAATACATCCGCGCGACCGGAGCAGAGCAGCTCTGGGAGCACGTCGATCGGACGATCGGGGAAGGGGGAGAGCGCGATGGCTGACGTTCTGACCGCCGAGCAGCGGGCGGCGGTGGAAAACCGCGGCAGGAGCCTGCTGGTGTCCGCTGCGGCGGGCAGCGGCAAGACGAAGGTGCTTGTCGAGCGGCTGTTTTCCTACATCGAGGAAGGCGAGGCGAACCTCGACGACTTCCTCATCATCACCTATACCCGCGCCGCGGCGGCGGAGCTTCGCGGCAAGATCGCCAAGGTCCTCGGCGAAAAATTGCAGGAGGACCCGGCCAACGCGCATCTTCAGCGGCAGATGCTTCGCGTCTACCGCGCGGACATCAAGACCGTGGACGCCTTCTGCACGGCGCTGCTGCGCGAGAACTGCCATCTTCTGCGCGAGGACGCGCGCGGCCACGCGCTGCGGCCCGACTTCCGCGTGCTCGACGAAAACGAGGCGCAGCTTCTGCGCGAGCGGGTGCTCGCGCGCACGCTGGACGAATTTTACGAGACGATGCGCGAGGGCGACGGAGCGTCGCTCCTTGCCGACACGCTCGGCGCGGGGCGGGACGACCGTGCGCTTGCCGCGCTGGTGCTCGAGCTGCACGGAAAATTGCAGGCGCAGCCGTATATGGACCGCTGGCTCGCGGAGCAGGAAAGGCTCTGGCGCGAGCTGCCGCCGCGCGCGGAGGACACGGTCTACGGCGAGCTGCTGCTCTCGATGGTGCGGCGCAAGGCGCTGCACTGCGCGTCGCTGCTGCGCGGCGCGGCGGAGGAAACGGCGTCGGACGCGGCGCTCGCGGACAAATACGCGCCGCTTTTCCTCGGCGTGGCAGAGCAGTTCACGCTGCTTGCCGCGGCGGCGGAGCAGGATTGGGACGCGGCGGCGAAGCGCCGCGTGGACTTCCCGCGCCTGACGGCGGTGCGGAAATGTGAGGACGAGGCGCTCAAGGCGCGGATGCAGGGCGTGTGGAACGGCTGTAAAAAGACCGCTAAGAGCTTCGACGACGTGTTTGCCGTCACCTCGACCGAGGCGATGGAGGATCTGCGCGCGATGGCGCCCGCCATGCTCGCGCTGCTGCGCCTGACGGCGGACTTCTCCCGCGCCTATCAGGAGGAGAAGCGGCGGCGCAACGCGGCGGATTTCTCCGATCAGGAGCACGAGGCCATCGGCCTGCTCGTCGGCGAGGACGGGCAGCCGACCGACCTGGCCCGCATGGTCTCGCAGCGCTACCGCGAGATCATGGTGGACGAGTATCAGGACACGAACGAGGTGCAGAACTGCATCTTCTCCGCCATTTCCCGTGAAGGAAAAAACCTTTTCACCGTCGGCGACGTCAAGCAGAGCATCTATCGCTTCCGCCTTGCCGACCCGCGCATTTTCCTCGACCACTACCTGCGCTATCCGCACGCCGCCGGCGCGGCGGAGGGCGAGAGCGCGAAGCTGCTGCTGAGTAAAAATTTCCGTTCGCGCGATACCGTGCTGGACGCGGCGAACTTCGTGTTCCGCAGCGTCCTTTCCCGGGAAATGGGCGAGCTGGACTACGGCGAGGACGAGGCCCTGCACGTCGGGGCGGGCTATCCCGAAAACCCCGCGTGCCGCACGGAGTTTCATCTCGTCGATCTGTCCGCGCGGGACGACGACGCGGAGAAGCTCCGCGCCGCCCGCGCCGAGGCCGACTTCGTTGCGGACTACATACAAAAGATGCTGACAAGCGGTTTTGCTGTACAGGACGAGAAAACGCACGAGCCGCGGGCCGTGCGGGAGGAGGACGTCGTGATCCTCATGCGCTCGCCGCGCACGCGGCTTGCGGACTACCGCCGCGCGCTGGACGCGCGCGGGCTGCACTGCGCCGCCGAGAGCGACGGCGGCTTTTACGAGACGATGGAGGTCGCCGTGACCTTCGCGCTGCTCGAAATTTTAGACAATCCGCGCCAGGACGTGCCGCTCATCTCCGTGCTGCGCTCGCCGCTGTTCGGCTTCACGCCCGACCGTCTCGCGGAGCTGCGGGCGAAAACGCCGACCGGCGACTTCTACGACGCGCTCCGCGCCGACGACGGGGAGGACTCCGCGCGGTTCCTCGCGCTGCTGGACGAGCTGCGCGGGAGCGCACGGACGCTCACGCTCACCGAGCTGGTCGCGGCGCTCTACGGGCGCTGCCGCATCCCCGCCGTGTTCGGCGCGATGCAGGGAGGGGACGCGCGGCGCGAAAATCTGCGCGCGTTCTTCTCGCTGGCCGAGGAGTTCGAGCGCGGCGGCGGGAGGGGACTGTTTGACTTCGTCCGTCACCTGCGCGAGCTGCTGGAGAGCGGCGAGCCGCCCGTGCCGCAGACCACCCACGCCGCGCGGGGCGTTCGCATCATGAGCATCCACAAGTCGAAGGGACTGGAGTTCCCCGTCGTGATCCTCGCCGACCTCGCGCGGGCGTTCAGCCGCATGGACTTCCAGAGCTCCGTGCTCGTCCACCCGGAGTACGGACTCGGGCCGGTCTGCGTGGACGTGAAGCGGTCGATCAAGTATCCCACCGTCGCGCGGCTCGCGCTCGAGCGCACGCTGCGCCGCGAGGCCAAGGCCGAGGAGCTGCGCGTGCTCTACGTCGCCATGACGCGCGCGAAGGAAAAGCTCGTCATGGTCTGCACGCGCGCTGGCGCGGCGAAGCACCTCGCCGACCTCTGCGCCGTGGCGTCCTGCCCCGTGCGGCCGGAAACGGTGGAGGAGCAGAGCTGCATGGCGGACTGGATCCTTCTGCCGCTGCTGTGCCGTCCGGAGGCCGCGCCGCTGCGCGAGCTTGCCGGCGCGGACGCGATGACGGTCGCGACGGGCGACGCGCCGTGGCGCGTGGAGGTCCATGCCGCCGGCGATTCTGCGCCCGCCGGGCGCACGGCGAGGGAGCGCGCGGAGGAGGCCGCACCCGAGCTGCCGCTCGACACGGCGGCGCTGGAGTGGCGCTATCCCTACGCATTGGAGACGACGCTCAGCGCAAAGCTGACCGCGACGCAGCTCAAGGGCCGCGCGCTCGACGAGGAGATCGCGGAGAACGCTCCGCTGCCGCCGCGCCTGCGCAGTCTCGCCCGACCGAAGTTTTTGACGGGGGAGCGCCCGCTCACGCCCGCAGAGCAGGGCACCGCGATGCACGCGGCGCTCCAGTTCCTTGATTTTTCCACGCCGGCGGACGAGGACGCCGTCCGCGCCGCGGTCGCGGAGATGGAGACGCGCCGCCTCGTCACGCCCGAACAGGCGAGGGCGGTCGACGCCTCCGCGCTGGCGAGATTCCTGCGAAGCCCGCTGTGCGCGCGCATCCGCGCGGCGGGGGAGAAAGCCCGGCATGAGTACCGCTTCTCGCTGCTCGAGAGCGCCGCGACCTTCGTGCCGGAGGCGCGGGGGGGAGACGAGATTTTGCTTCAGGGTGTGGCGGACTGCTTTTTCGAGGAGGACGGCGCACTGGTCGTGGTCGATTTCAAGACCGACCGCGTCGCGCCCGACGCGCTCGCCGGGCGCGCGGAGCACTACCGTCCGCAGCTCGAGGCCTACTCGCTCGCGCTCGCGCGGGTGATCGGCAAGCCGGTGAAAGAGAAGCTGCTGTACTTCCTCCGCTGCGGCGAACAGATCTCGCTTTGAGAGCGGCCCAGACGGAAAAGGGCGAAAAAACTTTGCGGAAATGTAAAAAATGCTTGCAATTTTGCGCGGGGTGTGGTATTCTATCTCAGCTTGAAAAGGGCGGTCCTCTGCCGTGCGCGGGTGAAAAAACCCCGAAGCGCCGTGGAAAAGCGGTCACGAACGCCTATAAATTAGGAGGAAATATCCATGGATCTCATTAAGGAACTCGAAAGCCAGCAGATGAAGGCCGAGAAGCCCGTTGCCAACGTCGGTGACACCGTCCGCGTCCACGTCAAGATCAAGGAAGGCTCCCGCGAGCGTATCCAGGTCTTTGAGGGCATCGTGATCGCCAGGAAGCACGGCGGCATCGAGGAGACCATCACTGTCCGCCGCTTGGCCTATGGCGTCGGCGTCGAGAAGGTTTTCCCGCTGCACTCTCCTTCGATCGAGAAGATCGAGACCGTGCGCACCGGCTTTGTCCGCCGCGCAAAGCTCTACTATCTGCGCGACCGTGTCGGCAAGGCTGCCAAGATCCGCGAGAAGCTGTAAAAAGCAGAAATAGAAACGGCACGGCTCTGAAGTGACCCCAAAAAGTTAGACAAATATTTTGAGCACAAATTGTTCAAGCAGCCGAAAGGGCTTGTTGTCTGTGAATAGCAGGCGGCAAGCCCTTCAGCTTTGCCTTGATTCTGCGGTTGTTGTAGTAATCCGGATAATCCATGAGTTCCTGCTTGAAGTGCTCCATGGATAGAAATTCCTGCAGATACAGCAGTTCGCTTTTGAGCAGACCAAAGAAGTTTTCCACCACAGCATTGTCCAGGCAATTTTCCTTACGGCTCATACTCTGCCGGACGCCCTTCTCCCGGAGCATTCGCTGAAACTGCTTGTGCCGGTACTGCCAGCCCTGGTCAGAGTGAAGAATTAAGTTTGTTCCGTCCGGAATTTGCGCAAAGACCTTGTCCAGCATAGTCGTCACCATACTTAGTACGGGACGATCCGAGATGGTATAGCTGACCGGATCACTGCTGTGCAGATCCAGAATGGGGGATAAATAGAGCTTCTCTCCGAATAAGCTGAACCCCGTCACATCCGTGACCCACTTCTGGTTTGGCTTGTCCGCGTGAAAGTCCCGATTCAGCAGATTCGGTGCGATTTTACCTGTCTCTCCCCTGTAAGAACGATACTTTTTCATTCTGACACGGCAGACCAGTCCCAGCTCCTTCATAAGCCGCTGGACAGTCTTATGGTTCAAGGGAAAGTCCCGTCTGCGAAGCTCCATCGTGATACGGCGGCAGCCGTACCGTCCCCTGTTTTTGTGGTAAATTGCTGTAATCTCTTCTTTGGCAGATTTGTATTTATCTGCGCAATTCATTCGTTTCAGATGATAGTAGAAGGTTGCGCGGGGCAGTTGAGCGATTGAAAGA
>CAVKBJ010000055.1:0-10504 GCA_963654505.1 Lachnospiraceae bacterium | reverse complement strand
ACCGCACGTCCGGTTCTGTGAGGGGCAGTAGGCAAACCCTTCACAGCAGAAATATTGCGAAGGGAGTGTCGAGACTGTCTACTCGACTGATACCATGCGCTCGCTTGGGCTTTACATTCACGTTCCGTTCTGCAAGGCGAAGTGCGTCTACTGCGACTTCTACTCCCTGCCGCGCTCCGAGGGGCGCATGGACGCTTACGCTTCCGCGCTGACCGCGCAGCTTGCCGCGTGGTGCGGGCGCGCGGCGGAGCATACGGCGGACACGGTCTATTTCGGCGGCGGCACGCCGAGCTATCTCGGCACCGACCGTCTGTGCCATTTGCTTGACGCGGTCATCCGCAATTACCGCGTCGCGCCGGACGCGGAGATCACGCTCGAAGCCAACCCCGACAGCGCGCAGGACGTCTCCGCTCTGCGGCGGCTGCGGAGCGCGGGCTTTGACCGCATTTCGCTCGGGATGCAGTCGGCGGACGACGCGGAGCTAAAACGCATCGGGCGCGTCCACACGCACGCTGAGACCGTCCGCGCGGTGGAGAATGCCCGCGCCGCGGGCTTCGGCAATCTGAGCCTTGACCTCATCTACGGCCTGCCCGAGCAGACGCCGGAGCGCTGGCGGGCGAACCTTGCCGCGGCCGTTTCGCTCGCACCAGAGCACCTTTCCTGCTACGGGCTGAAGGTCGAGGAGGGCACGCCGCTGTTCGTGCGGCGCGGGGAGTTTCGTCTGCCGGATGACGACGCGCAGGCGGACGCCTACCTTTACGCGGTCGATTTCCTTGCGCGGCAGGGCTACGGGCAGTATGAGATCTCCAACTTCTGCCGCCCGGGGCGGGAATCCCGCCATAACAGCCGCTACTGGGCGATGGCGGAGTATCTCGGCTTCGGTCCCGGCGCGCACAGCGACTTCGGCGGCGAACGCTTCGCCCTCGCGCGCGATCTGGATGCCTACCTCGCTGGCAAGACCGTCTATTCGGAAAAGGCCGCGCCCTCGGCGCGTGAGAGGGAAGAGGAGCGCGTGATGCTCGCGCTGCGCACGGCGCGTGGCATCGCTGTGGACACGCTGCCGGATGCGGCGCTGACCGTGCTTCGGAACTGTGAAGCACACGGCCTTGCGCGGCTGACGAACGGTTTTTACGCGCTCACGCCGAGGGGCTTTCTCGTCTCCAACGCGGTCATCGTGGAAATTTTGCAGGCTATGGGCCTTTGACGGAACTTTTTTCCGCCCTTCTTCGTCTTTACTTTTCAGAGCCGCTATGGTATAGTAATGTTATGTCAACTTTTTGCGCCGTTTTCAAAAGGAGATCACTATGAAAGCACTGTCCCGCAAGATCCTTGCACTTTTCCTGTCCCTCACGCTGCTGCTGACGCTCGCGCCGGCGGCGCTCGCCTCCGAGGCGCTGGGCGACGACCTCGCCCTCCGTTCGACGACGCTCAGCCGCGGCACCGAGCTGGGCGAGGGCACCTTTTGGAGCAATACCTACTCCGACCTGCGGCAGGAGAACTACATCGTTTACACGCCGAACACGGGCGTGACGCCCATCGTCACCTACGGCGATTATACGACCGCGACCACCACGGTCTCCACTGCTGCGAAGGCGCTGGAGGCGCAGGGCCTCCGCGTGGTCGCCGGCATCAACGGCGACTACTACGATACGCTCAACGGCGCGCCGCTCGGCACGGTGATGACCGGCGGCGTGCTGCGCGTCGCGTCCACGAGCAACTACGCCATCGGTTTCCGTGCGGACGGCACGGCCATTCTCGGCGCGCCGGCGCTGAAGCTCGAGGTGCAGAGCGCCAACACGGCCTTTTCCCTTGCCGCAGTCAATCAGGTGCGCTATTCCTACGGCGGCATCTACCTCTATACCCATGATTTCAATTCCCGCTGCACCACCGGCACCAATGCCGCGGGCTACGACGTGATCTGCTCGGCGGTCGAGGGCCGCCTGAGCGTCGGTGAAACACTGACGCTCACCGTGGACGAGATCCTGCCCTCGGCCACCGATACCGCCGTACCCGAGGGGAAGTACGTCCTGACGGCGAACCTTCTCTCCGGTGAGGAGAACCTTGCACTGCTGCGCGCGCTCGCGGTCGGCGACACGCTGACCGTCACCGTCAGCGCGGCGGACGAGGGCTGGAACGACGTGGACTATATGATCGGCGCGCTCTATCAGCTCGTCGCGGACGGCGAGGTCTGCAAGGGACTGGAGGCCGGCTCCGCGCCGCGCACCGCCATCGGGCAGCGAGCGGACGGGAGCCTTGTGCTCTACACCATCGACGGCCGGCAGAAGGGCTACTCCATCGGCGCGAGCCTGACGCAGGTCGCGCAGCGCATGGTCGAGCTCGGCTGCGTGACCGCGCTGAGTCTGGACGGTGGCGGCTCGACGACGCTGTGCGTCACGCTGCCGGAAAATGAGACCTCGGGCGTTTATAACGTGCCTTCCGACGGGAGCCTCCGCGCCGTGACGAATCATATCTTCCTCGTCGCGTCGAAGGAGCCGAGCGGTACGCTCGACCACATCTCCCTGCGCGCGGAGAGCGACCGTGTCCTCGCGCTTGCGCGTGTCGCGCTCTATGGCACGGCGGTCGATACCGCCTACCTGCCCATGGATACCGCGCTTTCCTACGCAAGCGACCGCGGCAGCGTTTCGCAGGAGGACGCCGGCGTGGTGTTCACCGCGCCGGACACCGCAGGCACCGTGACCGTCGGCGCGAAAGCCGGCGGCAAATACGCGACCGCCGAAATCCGCGTGGTCGAAACACCCGACGAGATCAGGCTCGGCAAGAACGGCACGCTCACGGAGCTGCGCGTTTCCGCCGGCGCGAGCGTCGAGCTGACCGCGCAGGCGTATCAGAACCATCTTGCCCTGCTTTCTCAGAACAAATGTTTCACGTGGAACATTGAGGGCGGCGTCGGCACGGTCGATGAAAACGGAAAATTCACCGCCGTCGATCATGCCGCCTACGGCAGTCTGACGGTCAAGGCGGGCGAGACAGAACTCACCATTCCGGTTTTCGTCACCTCCGACCCGCTGGTGCTGCTCGACGGCTTTGAGGGCGGGCAGACCGTCCTTGCCGCCAACACCGACAAGAGCTTCGTCCGCTTCGGCTTCGCCTCCGCGCGCTGGGACTATGCCGCCGACAACACACATGAGCTTATCCTGAGCGTGGAGCAGAACTACACCATCCCATCCGGCTATGACCGCGCGACGCTTTGGGTCTACGGCGACGGACAGGGCGAGACGCTGGCCCTCGCGACCGATGCGGGCGAAACGAACGCCGCCGCGATCGACTTCACCGGCTGGCAGCAGCTCACCTTCACGCTCCCGAACGGAGCCAAGAGCGTTACCGGCTTTGCTCTGCACACGCAGGCGGCTCTGACCGGCACGCTGTATCTCGACCAGCTCGTCGCAGCCCATGAGGGCATGAGCGACGATACCGCGCCGGAGGTCTCCGTCTCCCTCTCCGAGGACGGCACAGCCTTGACCGGCAGTGTCTTTGATGCCGTGGACGGCGGCTCGATCACCACGCTGCGCGTGACGCTCGACGGCAAGGCGCTCAGCTATACCTACGACCATCAGACCGGCGCGCTCCGCGCCGCGCTTTCCTCCGCGGACGGCAAGGCACACCGCATCGCCGTCGTCGCGGGCGACGCGAGCGGCAACCTTGTCCGTGCCGGCGTGAGCATCCTGCCGCAGGCGCTTCCCGCCGCTTTCTCCGACACGGACGGCCATTGGGCCAACGCCGCAGTGAGCTTCCTGAAGGCGAACGGTGTCACCAACGGCGACGAGTTCGGCAATTTTAACCCCGACAGCCCCATCACCCGTCAGGAATTTGCCGTGCTGCTCAGCCGCTGGCTTTCGCCCGCGCAGGACGTTTCCACCGTTGAGCTGCCCTTTGCCGACAGTGCTGGGATCGGCGACTGGGCGAAGGACGGCGTGCGCGCCATGTACGCCCTCGGTGTGACGAAGGGCAGCTATGACGGCTATGGACGGCTCTGCTTCTTCCCGACCGCGACCATCAGCCGTCAGGAGGCGCTGACCATGCTCGGACGGCTCCTTGAGCTCGGCTACGCCGCTCCCGCATGGAACTTCGCCGACAGCGACGCTATCGCGGACTGGGCGCGCACCTACGTCAACACACTCTGCGCCGTCGGCGCCGTCTCCGGCTACAGCGACGGCAGCATCCGACCCACCGCCTCCATCACCCGCGGCGAGATCGCCTCGATCCTTTTCAGCCTGACCTGAGAAAAAACGCAAGCAGCTCTTGCCGAGGTTCGGCAAGAGCTGTCTGCGTGATTGTGTGGAGGGGGCTTTCGCCACCTGGTATAGAAACCGCCTTCGGGCGGTTTTTATCGTTTTTACTCGTTTTCGAGCATCCGGTAGCCCACGCCGATCTCGGTGAATATGTACTCTGGCGCGGCGGGATTTTTCTCGATCTTGCGGCGGATGTTCGCCATGTTGACGCGCAGGATCTGATTGTCCGCCTTGGCCTTGGGGCCCCAGATCTCGCGGATGAGAAAGTCGTAGGTCAGCACCTTGCCGGCGTATTTGCCCAGCAGCGCCACGATCTTGAACTCGTTGAGCGTGAGATGAACGTCCTCTCCGTTCATGAGAACGTGGTGCTTGTCGTAGTCGATGGTCAGGTCGCGAACCGTGTACTTGCCGGACTGCGCGATGGAGTCGTTGTCGAGCGCCGTGCGCGTGTGGCGGATGGCCGTGCGGATGCGGGCGAGCAGCTCGGAGGTGCCGAAGGGCTTTTCGATGTAATCGTCCGCGCCGAGGTCGAGCGCCGCGACCTTGTCGCCCTCATGCGTGCGCGCGGAGACCACAATGACCGGCACGCTCGACCAGGAGCGCACCTGCTTGAGCACCTCCATGCCGTCCATATCGGGGAGGCCGAGGTCGAGGATGATCAGATCGGGACAATGCGACGAGATCATCGACAGCGCCTCCCTCGCGCCGCTCGCCATGAGCGTGTCGAAGCCGTTAGCGGTCAGAATGGTGGACATGAAATTTCTGATGTTTTGCTCGTCCTCGACGATCAGGACCTTATCCTTGATCTTCATCTTCGTTTTCCTCCTTGAGCGGCAGGTAGAAGCGGAACTGCGCTCCACCCTCCGGCATATTTTCCGCGGTGATCCTGCCGCCGTGCGCACGGACGATCGTTTTGCAGACGGAAAGACCGATCCCCATGTTTTTCTTCATATCAAAGCCGCCGGCCTTTTCGCCGGAAAGCGAGCCGTCAAAGAGCGTCTCGAGCTTCTCGCGCGGAATGCCGCGCCCGTTGTCGCTGACGGAGAAGCGGGCCTCGCGGCCGCTCTGCGCCACGCTCAGCCGTATCTCCGTCACGGTCTCGCCGTGGAGCACCGCGTTTTCCATCAGGTTCAGAATGACCTGCTGGATGAGCGTTGCGTCCATCGGGACGAGCAGCACCTCCTCCGGCACCTCGACCCGAACGCGGACGTCGCTGCCGAAGCGTTTTTCAAATTTGTGGACCGAGGCCGCGATGATCTCCTCCGCCGCCTCGTATTCCTTGCTGATGGCCGCCTGCTCGCCGGAGATGCGGGTGATGGAGAGCAGATTCTCGACCATGCGGATGAGCCATTGCGCGTCCTCGTTGACGTCGCGCAGCAGCTTGCGCTTCTGCTCCGCAGAGAGCGTGTCGCCGTTCTCCAGAATGGCGGAGGTGTTGCCCACGATGCTCGTGAGCGGTGTGCGGATGTCGTGCGACATTGCGCGCAACAGGTTCGCGCGCATCGTTTCACGCTCGGCCTCCATGCGCAGACGCTCCTGCTTTTTGAGCTTGGTGTTCATCGCGCTGATGATCAGCGACACCGAAAGCATGGACAAAAACGTCAGCGGGTAGCCGGTGAGCGTGAAATTGAACGCCCAAAACGGATACGTAAAAATGTAGTTCACGCAGATCACGCCGAACAGCGCGCTGAAGATGCCCCAGAAATAGCCCTCCGTAAAGCGCGAGATCACGGCGACGGAAAGCACGAAAATCAAAAGCGAATAGCTGCCGTTTTCGTCGATGCTGCGGAACATGAAGCAGACCGAGCCGGCGGCGCAGAGCAGCAGGACCGTAATGATGGCGTCCCGCAGGACCGGAGGAAAACGTCTCCAATGCGGCTCCGCCCGGTGCCAAAGGTGTTTGGTTACCTTGCTCATACAAGGCTCCTTTCCCAATGGCGATACTCTGCCGTTCTTCGGTGTCGCCATTGTAGCATAGCTTTACGCTAATTATCCGTTAATCTTTCAAAAAAAGCAAGACCTTACTCATTTTTTCCTGCACAAAAAAGCGGAAGGAGCGACGCGTACACGCCGCTCCTTCCGCTTAAAAGGGAGAAGTGAGAATCAATGCCTATGTTATGTAAGGGTGTGTCCTTCCGCTCAGATCCTGCGGATGTCGATCGAGCTCACGCGACCGAGGTCGAAGCCCGGCTCCTGCTGGAGCGCCGCGAGGATGGCGATCTTGACCTCGGCGGTCAAACCGTCGGCGGGCACAGCGGGAGCAACCGCAGCAACGGGGGCGGCCTTGGGCGGCTCGGGCTTGACGACCGCCTGCATGACCTTGCCCATCAGCGTCGTCAGGAAGATGATGCAGATAAGGCCGACGAAGGTGGTACCCATGCCCATCAGACACACAAACAGATTGGAAACTTCATTCATTGGGAAACACGCTCCTCTTTTCTCTTAGTGTCCCCATTATACGTTTGCAAGTTTTCCTGCACAAGGACTTTGCCGCTCCCTTAACGCACTCTTTACGGTGCGGACTTTTCTCTTAACAGGGGATTAACCGGATCATTCCTCCGCCACCTCCACCACGAAGACCGTGCCGTCCTCCACGCGAAAGCGCACCTCGAGACCGGCAAAGCGTATCCCGTAAACGCGCCGCGGATCGCTCTGGTAGTGTGGGCGCGGGTCCTGAGCGAGAACGCCTGTGAGGGCGGCGCGCTTGTCCTCCGGTACGAGGGAGAGCAGCGTGGGAGGAAAATTCACCGTCAGCTCCGCTTCACGCCGCGGGGCGAAGCCGCCGCTTGCCTCGGTTCGGCAGTCGGCATAGGGAAGGTAGGGCTTGACGTCGTAAATGGGCGTGCCGTCCATCAGGTCTGCACCGGAAACGACGAGCACCGGCCCTTCCGCCGTCTGCTCCACGCCCTCGAGCCTCACGCAGGACAGGCCGAGAGCGTTCGGACGAAACGGCGAGCGCGTGGCGAACACGCCCATGCGCTCGTTGCCGCCGAGCCGCGGCGGGCGGACGGTGGGCGACCAGTTCTCGCGCACGGCTTGGGAAAACTGCCAGATGAGCCACAGATGGGAAAAGCCCTCGATGCCGCGCAGCGCGTCGGGGTTTCGGTATTCCGGTTCAAAAACAATGCTTGCGCGCAAAGATTCCACCAGTCCGCTCTGCCGCGGCACGCCGAACTTCGTTTTGAAATCGCTGCGGATGTGCGCGATGACCTTGATGCTGTGCTGCTCCATATCGTCCTCCCGAAAAAAGCGCTGCGGCTATTGTATCAGCCGCAGCGCTTTTTTGCAATTTTATTTGAGCTTCATCGGCGTGAGGGCGAGGTAATCGTCCAGCGTGCCGTCGTGCAGACAGCAGTCAATGATCTCGCGGCCGAGCGGGTCGAGATCGTCGCAGACGAACTGCGCGACCTGCTCCTTGATGAAATCGGTGAGGATCTTCGCGCCGGCGTCGTAGCCCTCGGCACCGAGCTTGGACTGCGTCTCGGGGCGCAGGAAGGTCTGGCGGACGAACTGGCCGTCGAGCTTCATCTCGTCGAGCGCGTAACCGAACAGCGCGCAGCGCGCGGGCACCAGATGCTTGGCGCGCACCGTGCCGAGGTGGCGGGCCAGATACTCACGGCTGAGCCATTCGCCCATGAAGCCGACGTGATAGGCGCCGATGTGCTGGTTCGGAATGAGCACGTTCGTGGTGTTGGGGCAGGACATGATCTGCTCAAGCAGCAGGTTCGCCTGTGTGACCTTCAGTCCAGTGGCGAACGGCCAGTAGGAGCCGACGCCCTCGGCCTTGAGGCCGCTGCCGGCGTTCGCGTCCGCGATGGAGGGGTTCTTGAAGCCGCGCGGGGAAACGAGCCGCCACAGCCACGCGATGCTCTGCGGCACGACCTGCAGCATACCCATCACGCCGTAGTTGGGGTTCTTTGCGGTGCTCGGCGGCATACGCACGCCGAAGCTGCGCACATCGACCTCCACCGGCTCGGTGTCGGGCACGATGTTGTCGAGCATACGGCGCGGCAGGATCACGCGTGGGTTGGAGCAGGGCTTGCCGTTGGATTCGATGACGTGCTCCCAAATGAGGCAGGTCGCGCCGGGGACACCGTCCATATTGAAGAACACCAGCGGCTCGGTCGGGTGGATGCAGATGCGCTCATAGAGCGGGTTGTTGCCGTAGGCGTTCATGCCGTCCATGCGCAGGAACCAGCCGTCCTCTGCGTCGAGGATGCGCAGCTTGCCGCCCGCGGGGTCCTGAATGGATTTGAGCGCGCAGGCCATATCGTCCGCGATGGGGTGGATCTTACAGCTCTCGGTGAGCGTCATGTAATATTTTTCGCCCGTGACCGTATGCGTGCCGATGAGCAGGCGGTCGTCGTCCTCGCGGTGGAAGTCCTCGAGCATCTCGCTCTTGCCGCCGCCGGACGCGCCCTCGTGCATGAACACGATCTCGTTTTCATACGGCGTCTCGACCATCGCGGCGCTCGTGTGGCAGCAGACCCAGCCCTCGTGCTCGCCGATGTCGAGCAGCAGCGAAAAGACGCCCTTCTTCGCGCTCGGGCCGGGATAGAGGTTGTAGGCCCAAACCTCGTGCAGCTCCGCGCTGCGGTTGTGGACGACGACCTGCTTGCCGTCGAAGTGCGTGTGGCGAAACGGCGGCGCGACATAGATGATGGCGCGCGGCTTATAGTGCTCGGGCACGTCCGCAATGCTCACGAAGCCCTGCATATTCGCCAGCGAGAGCGCGAAGAACGCCGCGTTCATCGGGCAGATCATCAGGCTTGGATAGCCGTGGCCGTTCGGGCCGGCATAGAACGGCAGCATGACGATCTGCTGCTCGCTCAGCCAGTCGAGCGTCTCCTGCCGGAGCTTGGAGAACTCGTAGCCGAAGCGGTCCTTGAAGCGGGGCTTGTCGGTGGGCAGATCGTCGCCGATGGCCATGCTGTTCGGATCGCGGCGGCGCATATAGTCCTCCATGAAGTTGACCACGCAGCCGTTCTTGCAGCGCACGACCTCGGCCTCCTTGACCGTGCCGAGCCCCTCGATGGGATAGACCACGTCGTAGCGGGAGGTGTGCGTGGGGCCGTAGGCCATCTCCTGCAGCTCCGCCTTCGTTTCGGCGTAGGCGATGCACTTGCACTTCTTCAGCGCCTCCGAAACCTCGGGCGCAAGCTCAAAGCGGTTAAAATAGTTGTCGGTATACATGAAAGAAGCCGCCTCCTTCAAAATTAAAAGATTAGGTCGTACATTATCACATCTTATCGAAAAATGCAACAAAAACTTTCTAATCACCACCATTAGTTTATGTAATATGCACAAAAACTTTCACTTTTTCTCTGAAACTTGCAGGATATTGTGCAAAATGTTTGGTATGTTCCGTTCGTTAAAGCGAGTAGCGCAGGCATTGATACAGCCGCCGCTTGGCCCGCTGCAATGTGCGCGAGACCGTGGACTTGTTCACGCCAAGTTCCCGCGCGATCTCGGTCACGGTCTTGCTCTGCTCAAAATTCATTCTGAGCACCTGCCGCTGCCGCACGGTCAGCGCCTCCTGCCGCGCAAGGCGCAGGTTGCGCTTGAGTCGGAGCATGTCTCTGTCGTTGTTCTGCGCGTTGGCACGGATCCATGCTGTCATATCGCCGTAAAACTCGTTGTTGCGGATGCTATAAGGTGTACCTTTCATCGCGGTGGTAGTTCCTTTCATAATAGCGTTTCGTCAGCTCGGCTAATTCGCTCGACTGGCGGCGGAGCACCTGCAGGTCCGCGATGCGCCGCTTGAGATGCTCGGCCTCCTCGCGGTCCTGCGCGGCTTTAGCCGCGGCACGCAGCTCGCTGATGCGTGTGCGCAGCACCGCCGCGTCCGCGCGGTAGATAAAGGATATCTGGTATAGGGTCATGTTTCCTCCTCCGTTCCGAAAACGATCTCGCAGGGCGACAGTTCGGCGCGTGCGAAGGCCGGAAAGCAGTCCGCGCAGACGCTCTGCCCGTTGAGGTACCAGCCGTGCTCCCCGCGCAGCAGTTCCCCGCCGCACAGCGAGCACCGGCCGCACGGCCTGCTGTAAGCCGGCCGCCGCACAGGGATCGCGCTCGATCGTAAATGCAAAAGATTTTCCTCCTGAAAAAGTAAAATTTGGGCTTGACAAACTCGGCGCTATCTGCTAAAATTCCCAATGTTGCTGAAATGCTGGTATAGCTCAGTTGGTAGAGCAGCTGATTTGTAATCAGCAGGTCGGGGGTTCGAGTCCGTCTACCAGCTCCAATCTTTCCGC
>CAVKBJ010000054.1:0-10445 GCA_963654505.1 Lachnospiraceae bacterium | reverse complement strand
GAACCGATATGTAAAGTGATACGCATAGGCCCACCCCCTTTCGGAGATGTGGCCGGCCGCCTGCCGTTGTGCAGCGTCCCTCAAAACGATTGTACCATAGAAAAGAGAAAAGTCAAGCCCTCCCGAAACGGGAGGGCTTGCGCTGTCTAGAGGCGGATCGCGCCGTCGGCGCTTTTTGCGTCCGCGAGCAGGGGGGCGCAGTCCGCGAGGAAACGTTCGACCTGCTGGGCGCAGCGGCCGACGTAGAGCGCGGGGTCCATCACCGCGTCCAGCTCAGCGCGGGTCATGCCGAAGGCGGGGTCGGCGGCGAGGCGGTCGAGCAGGTCGCACGGCTCGCCGTCCTTCATGCGCGCGGTCGCGGCCATGGAGTGTCGGCGGATCTTTTCGTGCAGCTCCTGACGGTCGCCGCCGCGCTTGACGGCCTCCATCATCACGTTCTCGGTAGCGAGGAAGGGGAGATATTCGCGCACGGCGCGGTCAACGAGCTTCTCGTTGACGCGCAGGCCGCTCGTGACGTTTTGGCACAGCCGCAGCACGGCGTCCGCGCAGAGGAAGCCCTCCGGCAGGGAGATGCGGCGGTTGGCGGAGTCGTCGAGCGTGCGCTCGAGCCACTGGACGCTCGCGGTCATGGGGGCGTTGGCTGCGTCCGCCATCAGGTAGCGGCTGAGCGAGCAGATGCGCTCGCAGCGCATGGGGTTGCGCTTGTAGGCCATCGCGGACGAACCGATCTGCTCCTTCTCGAACGGCTCCTCGACCTGACGGTCGTGCTGGAGCAGGCGGAGGTCGTTCGCCATACGGTACGCGCTCTGCGCGAGGGAGGAGAGGGCATTCAAGATGCGGCTGTCGGTCTTGCGCGGGTAGGTCTGCCCGCAGACAGAGAAGCAGCGGTCGAAGCCGAACTCCGCGGCGATGCGGCGGTTCATCTTGTCGATCTTGTCCCCGTCGCCGTCGAAGAGGTCGAGGAAGCTCGCCTCCGTGCCGGTCGTGCCGCGGCAGCCGAGGAATTTCAGCGTGGCGAGGAGGTGGTCGAGCTCCTCAAGGTCGCTCAGAAAGTCCTGCATCCACAGCGCCGCACGCTTGCCGACGGTCACGGGCTGCGCGGGCTGATAGTGCGTGTAGCCGAGGGTGGGCGTCGCGGCGTACTCGCGCGCGAAAGCGGCGAGATTTGCCAGCACACCCAAAAGCTCGCCGCGCAGATAACGCAGGCCGTCGCGGTAGAGGATGAGGTCGGCGTTGTCGGTGACGTAGCAGCTCGTCGCGCCGAGGTGGATGATGCCGGCGGCGGAGGGCGCGGCCTTGCCGTAGGCGTAGACGTGCGCCATTACGTCGTGGCGCACCTCGCGCTCGCGCTGCTCGGCCACGGCGTAGTCGATGTCGGTGACGTGAGCCTCCAGCTCCGCGACCTGCTCGGCCGTGATGGGCAGGCCCAGCTCGCGCTCCGCGCGGGCGAGCGCCACCCATAGCCGCCGCCACGTCTGAAAGCGCGTGTCGGCGGAGAACAGGCGCAGCATATAGTCCGACGCATAGCGCGATGACAGGGGGGATTCATAAACGTCCTTACTCATAGAGAAAGCACCTCAGCGAAGGATAAGGCTTTCCCGCTCCGCGCCGACGGACACGTAGCCGATGTGGCAGCCGATGGCGGCCTCCACGTACTCCACGTACTTCCGCGCGGCCTCGGGAAGCTCCTCCCAATGGCGTGCCTTGGAGATGTCGCAGCCCCAGCCGGACAGATATTCCATGACGGGCTTGGCGCGGTCGAGCAGGACGGGGAAGGGGAACTCGTCGGTCTGTGTGCCGTCGATCTCATAGTGCGCGCAGACGGGAATTTTATCAAGGTAGCTGAGCACGTCGAGCTTCGTAAGCGCGATGCTCGTCGCGCCCTGCATCTCCACGCCGTAGCGCGTCGCCACGAGGTCGATGGGGCCGACGCGACGGGGACGACCCGTTTTCGCGCCGTATTCCGCGCCCGCCTCGCGCAGCGCGTGGGCCTCGTTGCCGAACCACTCGCAGGTGAACGGGCCCTCGCCCACGCAGGAGGAGTATGCCTTCACCACGCCCACGACCTCGTCGAGCTTCGCGGTGGGCAGGCCAGAACCGACCGGCGCGTAGGCGGCGATGGCGTTGGACGAGGTAGTGTAGGGATAAATGCCGTAGTCAAGGTCGCGCAGCGCGCCGAGCTGCGCTTCAAAGAGAATGGACTTGCCCTCTGCCTGCGCTTCGCGCAGCAGCGCGGTGGTGTTGGCGACAAAGGGGCGGATCTTCGCGCCGAAACCGTCGATCCACGCCATCAGCTCGTCCATCGTATAGCCCTTGGCGCCGTAGACCTTTGTGAGCGTCAGGTTCTTCCATTCGAGCAGATCGGCAAGGTGCGCCTTGAGATGCTCGGGATAGAGCAGCTCGCCGGCAAGCACGGTCTTTTTCTGATACTTGTCAGAGTAGAATGGCGCGATGCCCTGCTTGGTGGAGCCATATTTCTTGTCCTTGAGGCGGGCCTCCTCCAGCGCGTCCAGCTCGCGGTGCCACGGCAGCAGCAGAGAGGCGCGCTCGCTGACCTTGAGATTTTCCGGTGTGATGCTCACGCCCGCGGCGCGGAGCGTCTCAATCTCGTTGTAAAGATTTTCGCAGTCCAGCGCCACGCCGTTGCCGAGAATATTGACCACGCCCTCGCGGAAAATGCCGCTCGGCAGCAGATGCAGAGCGAACTTGCCCTTGTCGTTCACGACGGTATGGCCGGCGTTTCCACCGCCCTGATAGCGGACGACCACGTCGAAATGGTCGGTGAGATAATCGACCATGCGGCCCTTGCCCTCGTCGCCCCAGTTAATGCCTACGATCGCACAATTCGCCATGATAAAAAGCCTCCTGAATATTTTCTCCGTATGGTGAGATACGGTTTGCGTCAAAACGCCAGCCTTTATAGTATATAACATATCCCGGTATAAGAAAAGAATAAATTGTATATATTTATCATCAATTTACCTAATGCGGAAATAGGAACGGGAGCCGGACAGTGTCCGGCTCCCGTTGACGCCTTGATAAAATTTTGGCTTGCCCGTGCTTATTGCAGCAGCAGGAGACTGAAGACAAGCGTAAAAAGCGCGACCGTCTCGATGATGCCGATGACGATGAAGTAGTTCGCCGTGCCCTTGCCCGTTTCACCGAGCGCGTCGGCGCTCGCTGCGGCGACCTTGCCCTGAAAGACCGCGGACATACCGATGGCAAGACCCGCGAAGATGCCGGTCGCCATCGCGAGCGTGGGGTCGGTGCCGGAGGCCACGGCGCTGCGGATGAAGTTCATCAGCAGAAAGCCGTAGATGGTCTGCGTCAACGGTGCGCCGGAGAAGGCGACCATGAGGAAGGAAGCCGGCTTGCTGTTCGCGTAGCACTTTTTCCACGCGCCGACGCTCG
Source organism: Lachnospiraceae bacterium (assembly GCA_963654505.1). Taxonomy (GTDB): domain Bacteria; phylum Bacillota; class Clostridia; order Oscillospirales; family Oscillospiraceae; genus Hominicoprocola. Next base: position 7,034 of record CAVKBJ010000054.1, on the reverse strand, counting down.
CCTGCGCCGCGAAGCCCGCGCCGATTGCGCTGCCCGTCGCGGACAGGCCCAGCGCACACGCCATACCGATAAATTCAATGCTCATAATGTTTCTCCTCTTTCCGTTATTTTCTGATCTTATCCAGTTTTTTGAACGGCGCATAGGCGGTGCCGGTCCATTCCATGCCGAGCTGGCCGGAAAATTCCAGCAAATTCAGCCGCACGCCGTGTACGACCACGGACAGCAGGCCCATCGCGATGTTCAGCCCGTGGCCGACGAGCATGATGAGCAGTCCGACGGCGAGCATCGGCCCCTTGAAGCCGAGTGCCATGTCGTTGAAACTCTGCGCGATGGCGAGCGACGCCATACCAACGGCAAACAGGCGGATGTAGCTCATGATGTTGCCGAAGGCGCTGATGGTGTTGAGGAACACCGTGAAGGCGTCTGCAAGCCCCGCCTTGAGCCCCTGCGCGAAAGTCTTATCCGGCGACATTCCGCCGAAGCACACGACCAATATGAAACCGAAGCCGACCACAACGGCGCAGGGTACGAGGGCGACCTGCTGCCCGATAACCAAATACAGCACCACGAAATACAGCGCACAGATCGAGCACAGCCAGCCGAAGTCCGCCACCCAGCTCAGATCTTTTTCCCGCGTCTTGCGGCGAATGTTCATCACGCACGCCAGCGAGAGCTGGACAAGGCCGAGAATGAAGCAGAATTTCATGATGCTGTTTTGCTGCTGCGTGGTGGTGACGTTGAAGTATTCGGGATAGTTCGCAAACTCCGGCACGACCAGCGAGCGGAGCAGCGGAACGTTCATCGCGCTCTCGAGCCCGAACCATGTGCCGGTCATCGCGCCCCAAATGATCGTCGCCACGGAGAGCACCCATAGGAGCTGCACAGCGTCGGAGGGCTTTTTGCTCTTTACCGTCAATCCCGCGGCGGCGAGCAGGAAGATGCAGCCGTAGCCCGCGTCGCCGACGATCATAGCGAAGAAGATGGTGAAGAAGCCGAGAAACCAGAACGAGATGTCGTACTCGTGATAGCCCGGCACGGTGCCGAGAATGTCAAACACCGGCGCGATGAGCCGCGTGACTTTAGTGTATTTGATTTTGGTCGGCACCTTGTCGTCATCCGGCGCGGGATCGTCCATCGCCCAGGCCCAGTGATTTTCGGCGGCAGCGGCCCTGAAGCGATCCGCGTCGCCGGCGGGAAGGTAGCCGGTCAGCCACACGAGGCCGTCCTCCCCCTCGGAGGTATTGCTCACCGAGGAGTAATCCGCCGCGTTCTGTGTCTTGAGGAGCTGTGCGCGAAAGCTCGGCAAATGCTTTGCCGCGTCCCTGATTTTCGCCTTGCAGTCGGCAAGGCCGCGCTCGCAGTCCGCGATCTCCTGCCGGTACTCGTCAAGGCTTTTGTCCGGAGGGACGAACTCTGTCGCGGCAAGGCTCGCGGGCAGCGCGCCGAGAATGGCAACGGCCTCCTGTTTTCCGACTGGAGAGAGCCGGAGAAACCGTATCTCCTCATCCGCTCCGAGCGCGGCGAGGAGCTTTTTGTCCACGCGGCAGAAGTGCAGCTCGAAGCCCTGTTCCCTCAGTTCCCTGATGTCCGTCGGGGAGAAGCTGCCCCAGTCGGCGAGCGTGTCGCACACGCTTACGGCAGCGCTGCGCTCGGCCTCCAATGCTTTTTTGCGTTCCAAGCAGGCGGTCAGCTTGTCAAAGAGCGCGTTGAATTGGTCGTCGTCAAGCGGCTGCACTTCGACCTCATGTATCTTCTGCTCCTCCAGCACGGTGATGAGCCGCGAGAGGGCGGCGAAGCGCTCCAAATACCCCTGATCGGCACCCGCCCGCTCCGCGAAGTGGACGATGCCGAGCGCGCGCAGCGCGTCGAGCAGCTCCGTTTTTCGGCCCTGTTCGGCGACGATGTGAACGACTTTCATTTTCTCGATCATTGCGCCGCCTCCTGTAGCTTTTTCTTGGCGATCTTGCCGCGCACGACGGCGGCGGTCTGCTGATCGCCGAGGTAGATGCCGATGACGCGGATATTCTCCTTCGCCTCGGGGATCTTGACCTTTTCAAACAGGTTCACGCGCTGCGCGGTGGAGCGAAGCTCCCGCCCGAGCAGCTCAGCCTGCGTGCGCAGCGTCTTGACCAGCGCGTCCAGCCGCGCGATCTCGCGCAGCGTGACCACGGCGGGGTCCACCCAGAGCGGATAGTCCGCGACGTCGTAGGAGATGTCCTCGAAAGTCAGCTCCTCAAAGACCGGCACGATCACGCCCGCGATGTTGTGGTCGCGGCAGACGACGCTTTTCGGACGGATCAGCGCATCGAGCCGCCTTCCCTCGGGAAAGCTGCCGTTTTCGGCAAACACCGCGATCCAGTCGTCCAGCCCCACGATGACCTTCAGCCGTTCGGCCTCGACCTGCTCGAGCTGGGACGTCACCTGCGTCACGACCGACTGGAGCTGCTGCTTTTTGAGCTGCAGGGTCGGGAGATACCGCTGAAACTGCTTGAGCCGGTCCTTTTGCAGCTTCAATTCGTTTTTCGTTAATTTGACAGCCATACGTGCACCCTCAATTCAAGGCGTCCTTTTTCGGCCATCTCTCCTGAAGGATACTTGTCTTTAAGCCGGTCTCGTTCGGCTCAAAGCATTCGGCAAGGATCTCCCAGCCGAGGTCGAGCGCCTCCTCCAGCGGAATGTTCACGCTCAGATCCATCAGCTTCGTTTCAAAGAGATGACCGTACTTGAGCAGCTTTTCGTCCCACTCGGACATCATGAAGCCCATGGACTTCTTTTCAAGGCTTTCCTTATATGCACTGTATAGGCGGATCATGCCGTCCATCAGCGCACGGTGGTCGTCGCGCGTCTTGCCGTTGACGTTCTGCTTGAGGCGCGAAAGCGAGCCGAACGGCTCGATGCGGCCGTTTTTGAGATAATACTGCCCCTCGGTGATATAGCCCGTGTTGTCCGGTACGGGGTGGGTAACATCGTCGCCGGGCATCGTCGTGACGCCGAGGATGGTGATGGAACCAGCTCCCTCGAAATCGACCGCCTTTTCATAGCGCGAGGCAAGGCAGCTGTAGAGGTCGCCCGGGTAGCCGCGGTTGGACGGCACCTGCTCCATCGTGATGGCCATTTCCTTCTGCGCGTCGGCAAAGTTGGTCATATCGGTCAGCAGCACGAGCACACGCTTGCCGGCGAGAGCGAACTGCTCCGCCACGGCGAGCGACAGATCGGGCACGAGCGTACACTCCACCGTCGGGTCGGAGGCTGTGTGGACGAACATGACCGTGCGGCCCATCGCGCCGCTTTTTTCAAGTGTGTCGCGGAAGAAAAGGTAATCGTCGTATTTGAGACCCATGCCGCCGAGCACGATCACGTCGATCTCCGCCTGCATGGCGATGCGGGCGAGGAGCTGGTTGTACGGCTCGCCGGAGACGGAGAAGATGGGGAGCTTCTGGCTCTCGACGAGGGTGTTGAACACGTCGATCATCGGAATGCCGGTGCGGATCATGCGGCGGGGCACGATGCGCTTGGCAGGGTTGACGGACGGGCCGCCGATGGGGATCATATTCTCGGTCAGCGCGGGGCCGTTGTCGCGTGGTACGCCCGCGCCGTCGAACACGCGCCCGAGCAGGGCGTCGGAAAACGAGACCATCATGGGCCGCCCGAGGAAACGGACGGCGTCGGTCGTGCTGACGCCCTGTGTGCCGGCAAAGACCTGTAAGGAAACGAGGTCGCCGCTGAGCTTGATGACGCTCGCATAGCTCTCGCCAACGAGGGCGAGGTCGCCGTTCCGCACGCCTTCCGCCCGCACGGTCACGACGTTGCCGACGATGGATTCGATTTTGGTATAGACTTTCTGCATTTTGAACCCCTCCTTACCCCGTTACCCTGCTCTGGTAAAGGTCCGTGAGCTTCTTTTCCTGCGCCTCAAACTCCGGCGTGCCGTAGACCGTGCCGTGCCAGTCAAGAAACTCCTGACGCAGCTGGTTGAAGAACGCGCGGATCTCCTTCTTATCGTCGAGCGCGTAATCGCGCGTGAGCACGTCGTAGAGCACGTTGAATTCATGCACCTGACGCTCCGGCTCGCAGGCCGCGTCGATGGGATCGAAGGAGTTCTGCTGCAAATACACGGCGTCGAGCAGCTCACCCTTCTGATAAACGACGTAGTCCTCGGCCGAGGTGCCCTCCTCACCGATGACCTTCATCATCTGGTTGATCTCATTGCTGCGGCGGAGAATGCCGCGCGCCTCCTCCACACGCGCCATATCCACCACGCCCTGATACTTCGACCACGAGTCGATGGGGTGGATGGAGGGGTATTTGCGCGCGTCGGAGCGCTCGCGGGAAAGGCCGTGGAACGCGCCGACGACCTTGAGCGTCGCCTGCGTGACCGGTTCTTCAAAGTTGCCGCCCGCGGGCGAGACCGTGCCGCCGATGGTGACGGAGGCGACCTTGCCGTTTCTCAGGCGCACCTTGCCCGCGCGCTCGTAGAACGCGGCGATGACGGATTCAAGGTAGGCAGGGAAGGCCTCCTCGCCGGGGATCTCCTCCAGCCGGCCGCTCATCTCGCGCATGGCCTGCGCCCAGCGACTCGTGGAGTCCGCCAGCAGCAGGACGTTCAGCCCCATCTGGCGGTAGTATTCGGCCATCGTCACCGCCGTATAGACCGACGCTTCACGCGCCGCGACCGGCATGGATGAGGTGTTGCATATAATGATGGTGCGCTCCATCAGCGAACGTCCCGTGCGCGGGTCGGTCAGCTCGGGGAATTCCTTCAGGACCTCCACGACCTCGCCCGCACGCTCGCCGCAGGCGGCGACGATGACGATGTCCACATCGGCGTTCTTCGCCTCCATGTGCTGGAGCACGGTCTTGCCCGCGCCGAAGGGACCGGGCACACAGAAGGTGCCGCCCTTGGCGACCGGCAGAAAGGTGTCGATGCAGCGGATCCTGGTCACCAGCGTTTCGTCGGGACGCAGCCGCTCCTCGTAGCAGCGGATGGGCTGCTTGACCGGCCACGAGAGCACCATGCTCAGCTCTTTTTCCTCGCCCGCGCTGTTTTCCAGCACGGCGACCGTCGAACGGACGGGATAGGCGCCTTTTTCCTTCACGCTCTTCACGCGCCAGCCCTCATCCTTGAGGTCAAAGGGCGCCATGATGAGGTGCGTGAACTGCCCTTCCGGCACGCTGCCGACCGCGTCGCCCGCGAGCACGGCGTCGCCGGGCTTGACGAGCGGGGTGAACTCCCATTCCTTATTTGGAATGGGGTCGAGGTATACCCCGCGTTCGAGGAAGAAGCCGCACTTTTCCGCCAGCTCCGGCAGCGGATTTTGCAGGCCGTCGTACACCTGCGTCAAAAGGCCGGGACCAAGCTCGACGCTCAAAAGCTCGCCGGTCAGCTCGACCTCGTCGCCGACCTTGATTCCATTGGTCATTTCGTAGATCTGCATACTCGCGTCGCCGCCGCTGATGCGGATGACCTCGCCCTTGAGCCGTTCGTCGCCGATCTTGACGAAGCCCACTTCATTTTTCTTTACGGAGCCGGCGAACCTTGCCGAGACAAGGTTGCCGTTCACTCCGGTCACATAGCCTGTCACTTTCTCCATATCGTTTCTCCCGTTTTCTTATAGGCTGAATATCTGCTGCCGCACCTGACCGAGCAGAGCGTCGAAAGCGGCCCTGCCCTCGTCGCGGCGGAAGGCGCGCTGCCGTTCGAGCAGTTGGAGCTTGAGCGCGTAGCCGTAGAGCGCGCAGTCGTCGAAGTTGTGCAGCCCGATCAGCTCGTCGAGCCGGTCAAATTCCAAAGCGAGCAGCCGCCGCTCGCCCTCGAGCGGGTTGGCCGCGTTCACCGCGGCGGTGGCGGTCTGCGTCACGGCGGCGTCACGCTCGGACGGTACGGCGCAGCTCTCGCCGCGCTTGACGCGGCGCTGATAGTTCAGCTCGTCGGTCAGTATGCGGTAAAAGTCCGCCCACCGGCCCATGAAGCCGCCGCCCTCCGAGCGCACCGTCAGCCCCTCGAGCGTGCGGTAGACCTTTTCGCTCACCACGCCCTGACATTGACTGAGGAACGCGGCGTAGTCCAGCGGCGGTGTTTCGCCCGCGCGGAGCATCGGCAGGCTTGACATCAGGTAGTAATAGGAAGCCAAAAGCGACCCTCCTTAAATGTGCAGCTCGCGGAAAAAGGGGGCAAGCTGCGCTGCCAGCTCCTCGTCGGAGCAGTCGATGTAGCCCGAACCGTCCTTGACGCACAGGCGGAAACCCGTGTGGACCTTCCTGGAAAGCCGCAGCTCCAGTCCGGCCTTGATCTCATCGGCCAGCTCGCTTTTGAGCGCGTCGGTGACGGAGGCGACCTCCGCGGCGTAGGCGGAGACGTCCTCGCCTTTCAGGGCGGCGGAAATGAGCGAGGCAAGCGCTTTATCATCGAGCGCCCTGCGTGTATCCTGCGCGAGCAGCCGCGTCAGCTCGCCGTCGATCTCCTGCCGAAAGGCGAGCGCCGCATCGCGCTTGGCCTGCTCGGCGCTGAGCTGGGCGCTGGCCTTGAATACGTCGATCTCCGCCCTGGCGTCGGCGCGCAGCTTATCTGCCTCGGTCTGAGCGTCCGCGACGAGCTTCTCCGCCTGCGCCTTCGCGTCGGCAAGGATCTGCGCGGCCTCGCGGTTCGCGCTTTCGATGCCGTCCTTTTTGATGGACGAAACGAGATCCCTGATCTGCACTTCCATATCAAATCACCTTTCTTCCACGATAACAACAGCGTTATCTTAAGTTACTTAAAAATTATAGCATAATATATAGATAAAATCAATAATTCATTTTTCCGAGATTGACCAAAATTTCAATAGGCAAAAAGTCGTAAATGCCCGTGCGGGGCATTTACGACAAATGATCTGCAAGGTCAGCGCTGGTGACCGGCTTACTTGCTGCGCTTGAGGACCTCGCACACCAGCTCATACACGCGCCCGGTGGAGGGCACATTCAGCCGCTCACGCACGGAGTGGACGTCATGCAGCTCAGGGCCGATGGAAATCGCGTCGAGGCCGGGGAGCTTCTC
>CAVKBJ010000053.1:0-7058 GCA_963654505.1 Lachnospiraceae bacterium | reverse complement strand
CCTTCTCGGTGGTCTCGGGCAGCGCCTCGATCTCGTGGATATCGTCGAGCACCGTGTAGGGCACCTGCGTCTTGGGGTCCTTCTTGGGCTTGCCGGTCTCGGGGTCGATGACGACGTTGCCGTTCTCGTCCTTGAGGGGCTTGCCGCTCTTGGGGTCGATGATGAACTCAAGCGTCTCGGGGTCGAACTTGCGGCTGGCGCGCTTGCCGGCGGCATAGGCGAGGGAAATGCGGGCATAGCCGCAGATGTCGTTGTCGAAGCCGAGATCCTCAGCGGCCTGACACATGATCTCGCCGTCGCGCTGGGCGGCGATACCGGCGGCCTGGTTTTCGGGGTACATCACGTTGAGGTCAAAGGCCTCCGCCAGCTCGCAGGGGAACTTGGAGCTGGACCAGCCGACGAGCTTGCCCTGCTTTTTTGCCTCGCGTGCGTCGGCATACACGTCGTCAACGACCTTGCGCAGCGCGAGGACGCCGGGACTGACCTGTTTAGCCATTTTTGATTCCTCCTAAATTGTTCTTGAAAGAATGGTGCAGCTTTACTGCTGCTTTTTGAGCGCTTTCTGATAGGCGAAGAGCGCCGCGCCGAGGGCGCCGTTGTACTGCGTGAGGGGCGAGGTGAAGATCTCGTGTCCGAGCTGATCTTCCAGCGCCTTGACAATGCCGTGGTTCTGCGCCACGCCGCCGGTCATCACCACGCGGTCGCGCACGCCCACACGGTTGCACAGACCGCTCACGCGGCCGGCCACCGAGCGGTGGATGCCGGCGATGATGTCACACTTGTCCGTTCCGACGGCAAGCTGCGAGATGACCTCGCTCTCGGCAAAGACCGTGCAGGTCGAGCTGATGCCAACCTCCTTCGTGGACTTGTCGCCGAGGTCGCCGAGGTCCTCGACCTTCACCTCCAGCACGCGGGCCATCACGTCAAGGAAACGCCCCGTGCCGGCGGCGCACTTGTCGTTCATGACGAAGTTGCGCATCTGGCCATCCTCGATCTCGATGACCTTCACGTCCTGCCCGCCGATGTCCACGACCGTATGCACATCGGGAAAGAGGTAGGCCGCGCCCCTCGCGTGGCAGCTCAACTCGCTCATCTGCATATCGGCCAGACCGTCGAGCGAGTTGCGCCCGTAGCCGGTGGCGAGGACGAAGTCCATCTGCCCGCGCGTCATCCCGGCGCTGTCCAGCACCTCCGCGATGGCGCGGGCGGGGCCGGACGTGCCGGTACCGACGGGGACGAGCGACTTGGCGGCGATCTCCTGCCCGTCTCTCATGATCACGCACTTCGACGCGGTGGAACCGACATCGATGCCCATGGTGTAAATACTCATAAAATCAATCTCCGTAGTCCCTCACGCGGCGAGAGTGCCGCGTGAGGGGTCGCTGATGCAAAACGCTTACGCCTGCTGATTGAGCGCGTCGTAATCGCGGATCACGCGCGGGAGAAGCATCTGATGGAACGGGCAGATGCTCTCGGGGTTCTGATAGCAGGCGTTGGCGAAGGCCTGAATGTAGGGACGCATATCGTTCATATCGACGATCTCGTCGGTCAGGCCGGCCTTGGCGCAGAACTTCGGGCTGGACTTCTTGGCATAGTCCTGGATCAGCTCGTTCATCTTGTCGATGGTGGGCTGGAGATCCTTGCCGGCCTTCTCGTCCTTGACCAAACGGCGGGCGTACATCGCGGCAGCGGCGGTCTCGCCGTGCATGACGTAGATCTCGGTGGTGGCGGTGCCGATGGAGAAAGCGTTGGTGTCGTTGCCCTGCGGGCCGCCGAGGACGTAGTGCGCCGCGGCGGTGCCCTTGCGGAGGGTGATCTCCATCATCGGCAGGCCGCTGGACTGGATGGAGTAAATGAGGCTCTGGCCGAGGCCGAGGAGCTCCGCGCGCTCGGCGTCGTTGCCGACGTCGATGCCTGTGGTATCCTGAATCCACAGCATCGGGATGCGGTCACGGGCACAGAGGGTGACGAACTCGTTCATCTTGATAAGGCCCTGACGGTACAGCTTGCCGCCGACGCCCATCGCGGAGCCGTAGGTGGCCATCTTGTACTCGGGGTAGTTCATCAGCATACCCTGCGCGTTGGCGACCACGCCGACGAGCAGACCGTCGATCTTGGCAAGGCCGGTGATCATCTCGGGGCCGTAGCCGTGCTTGAACTCCATGAACTCGGAGCCGTCGAGCAGGCGGGCCATCACGTCGTACATATCGTAGCTGCGCTTCTGATTGAAGGGCACGATGGAATACAGGTCATTCGCGTCGAACAGGGGCTCCTTGGGATCGTCCACGCGGAAGAACTCGGGATCGTAGGCGGGCAGCATATCGATATACTTGCGGATACCGCCGAGCACGCCCTCCTCGTCACAGTAGACCTCGCGGAAGAAGCCGGTCTCGTCGTAGTGGATGGAAACGGTGCCCGGGATGTCGGTCTTGAGGTTCTTCTGTGCCTCGATGAGCGCCTCGGCCGCTTCCTTATCGACGTAGCCCTTGGGGTTCATTCCGCCGACGATGCCCGCGCCGCCGACCGCCATGTTGGCGTCCTCATGCGCGATGAGGATGGTGGGGCTGATGGAGTGATAGCCGCCGCCGGCGGGGTTGGTGCCGTAGATGCCGACGATGACGGGAATGCCCATCTGGTTGAGCTCGCTGTTGCGATAGAACGGGGTGCCGCCGCCGCGGCGGTTGGGATAGACCTTCTCCTGCTCGTCGAGCTTCACGCCGGAGCAGTTGAGGACGTAGACCAGAGGAATGCGCAGGCGCTTGGCCGTATCGCTGCCGCGCAGCAGGCTGTCCGCCTGACCGGGAACCCACGCGCCGGCGAGCTTCTTGTTGTCGCTGGCGATGATGACGGCCCACTTGCCGTTGATGCGGCCGAGGCCCTTGACGATGCCGACGCTGCCGTTATCGTTGTCCTGCGGGTTGTAGAGGCTGTTGAGCGGGCACCAGGTACCCTCGTCCACCAGCTCCTCGATGCGCTGCATCGCGGTCCACTGGCCGGACTCGTTGAGAGCCTCAGTGCTCTTGCCGGCTTCCAGCGCGGCCTCGCGGATCTCGTGGATCTCCTGCTCTACTTCCTGGATCTGCGCCGCGTTCTCCTCGCTGAAGTGGGCCACTTCCTTGCCGATGACGGGCATAGTCTGGAAATAAGAGGGCATAGAATATTCGCTCATGTTTTGTTCTCCTTCTTATTTAATAATGACAAAATCACTTTTCCTTGGGGACCTTGATGAATGCCTGGCCGGGGTCGATCTCCTCGCGGATGAGGCGGATGATCTCGGCGGGAGGCGCCTCGAAGAGCTCCGCGCGGGAGCAGTCGATCTCAAAGCCGGTATTCTCCTGAATGATCTCGGGCGTGACGCCGGGGAACATATAGGCGCAGTACATACGCTTGGTCTCGTCGTCGAACTTCATGATGCCGAGGTCGGTGACGACCATCTGCGGGCCGCGGTTGCCGGGAAGGCCCGCGCGCTCACGGCCGCCGGGGCCGTCCATCCAGCCGCAGGAGGTGATGTAATCGACATGGTCGATGAAGCGGCGCTTTTGGTGCTGCATCATGATGATGGTGTTGCAGTAGGTGGCGATGCCGTTCGCGCCGCCGGAGCCGGTGAAGCGCGTGGTGGGCTGGAGATAGTCGCCCTTGCCGAAGATGCAGGTGGAGTTCACGTTGCCGTAGGGATCGATCTGCGCGCCGCCGATGAAGGCGACGAGGCGATCCTCGTCGTGCAGCCACTCGTTGGCCTCGAAGCCGACGAAGCGGATGTTGGGCCACTGCACGGCGCAGTGCGCCATGAAGCGGTTGTCACCGACGGAGCGGGGGACCTCAACGGGGGAGCAGTCCATCAGGCCGCTTTCCACGATGGGGTGGCAGCTCGGACAGATCGCGCGCTTGGCGAGGGACGCGCCGATGAGCGGCAGACCGGTGCCGACGATAACGATCTGGTTTTCCTTGATGCTCTTGGCGATGGCGTACGCCTGCATCTCCTGCTTGGTATATTTCGTATAATCAGACATTTTCATACCCCTCCTGTTCTTAGTGCGTCGTGGAATAGCCGAGGTGCGGCTCGTTCTTCAGGCGCATCAGGCGGCTGCCGCCGATCTTGTCGAGCAGCTCGGACTGATCCTTGCAGCCGTAGACCCACTTGTTGAGATAATCCTCGAAGGTCTCGGGGATAAGCGAGCCGTCGGCAGCGGCCTTGGCGGCTTTCTCGGCAGCCTCGGCGGCGAGCTTGAGCTTCTCGTCGGCGGGCGCCTTCTCGAGGCTCTTGACGGCCTTCGCGGCGGCCTTGGCGAGCTGCTCGATGGCGTCGGCCTTGTCCTGATACTTGGACGCCTTGTCGTACTCCTTGAGCGCGGCGTCGTCATCATCGTAATAGTCATAGCACTGGGCGGGCCATGCGCCGTAGGGCGCCTTCACGACCGCCTGCACACACTCGCCGAAGATGCGGGTCTTGGTGGGGTCGCGGCGGATGTACTCGTCGGAGACGATCTCCTCACAGGTCACGATGGTCTTGCGCGCGGCGACCGCGATGTCGATGTCGTGGAACTCATCGCCGCAGATGATGCAGGTGCCGTCGGGGCTGGCCTGCTGAACGTGGATCAGGGCGGTGTCGATCCTTGGGACGGGCACGGCGACGACCTTCTGGCCGGGGACCAGCGGATTTTCGATCTCAACGCACTTGAGGTCGTCCATCTTGGGCATGGCCTTGCGCTTTTCCTCACTGATGCCCCAGTACTTCATCAGGCCGCTGCCCTGCATCAGGCGCACCGGCAGGAACGGAAGGCCGAGGGAAGATGCGTGGAGCATGAGCATGAGCACGTCCTGCGAATAATCCTCGTAGGTGAGCTGACCCTTCTCGATGGCGGCGCGGAAACGGCGGGAAACGTTGGTGTAGCCGGAGTTCGCGGTGTAGCAGTTGATGTATGCCGCCACGCGGCCCTCGCCGATGAGCATATCGACCTCACCGCCGCCGGGGCCGGCGTAAACAATGAAGTCCTTCTGCCCCTGGCGCAGGATCTCGGAGACCGCCGCATAGGGCTTGCGGTTAGTGGTGAACCCGCCGGTGGCGAGTACGTCGCCGTTTTCAACGTATTTTTCAACGGCGTCGTGCAGTGACATGACCTTATTCAAGATAAAACCCTCCCTGTTTTTTTGGTTACGGTATCTTATCGCCAACGAGTCCCTATTTGCATGAAACCCTTCAAAATCAGCCGATAGGTACTCATACAGGCTTCATTGTAGATTATAGAGGAAGTCGTCCATTTAATCAATCAAAAAAGCAAAGAAAATCAAAAAAAATTAGCCAAATTTTTCTCTATTTTTTTGTCGCATTCGCGAAGGGTGCGCAGCGTTCTCTGCCGCTTCTCCCCTTTGTTTTTGCAGGATAACTTGCACTTGTGAACTTTTTAACAGTATTTTCACGCTTTCTTTCGCAGAATTTCTCTGCGCAGAGGTGTTGCACCGGCGCAAAAAAGCTGTTATCATGCTCTCAGCTTTCACCGTATTTTCCGTATCATACCAGGGAGGGATCCTTCATGGAGCTTTTCGACCTCGGCATTCCCGCGCTGGATAAGGCGCTCAATCTTGCCGCGAACACGCTCGTGCTGCTGGCGCTCGGCGTTGTGCTGATCCGCGTCGTCCTGCGGCTGTGCGACCGCGTCTTCGGCCGCTCGGAGCGTCTCGCTCCCTTCCGCACCTACCTGCGCTCGACGCTGCGCGTCGTGCTCTACGTGCTCCTCGCGCTCGCCCTCCTCGGCTCGCTCGGCGTGGAGATCACCTCGTTCGTCGCCCTTTTGAGCGTCGCCGGCCTTGCCGTTTCGCTCTCGCTGCAAAATACGCTCTCCAACGTCGCCGGCGGCGTCATGCTGCTCATCTCCAAGCCCTTCACCGTGGGAGACTATGTTTCCTGCGACGGCATCGAGGGCAGCGTCCGCGCCGTCGATCTCGCCTACACCACCTTCACCACCACGGACAATAAGGAGATATTTGTCCCCAACAGTCAGATCATCGCCGCCAAGATCATAAATTACAACACGCTCGGCCGACGCCGCGTCGATCTGACTTACACCGCCTCCTACGACGCGCCGACCGACGCCGTCCGCGCCGCCATTTTAGAGGCTGCCGCCGCGTTCCCGCAGGTCGCGTCCGGGCCCGCGCCTGTCGTCGTCCTGAGCGAGTACGGCGCGAGCAGCATCTCCTATCTTGTCAAGCTCTGGGTACCCGCCGACGATTACTGGACGGTGTATTACGGCATGAACGAAAAGGTCCGCGAGACCTTCGCCGCCCACAACATCGAGATGACCTACGATCACCTCAACGTCCACATGATAAAGGACTGAGCGGCCCAAGCATAAAAGCAGAAGGAGGGGCAGGCCGACGGGCCTGCCCCTCCTTCTTGCTATTCTCTTTGCCTTTCCGGCTCCTGCGGCTATAATGTCTCTTCTTCCCTCTTGCTCTGCGTGCCGAAGTAGAAGCCGATCACCGCCGTATAGATCGTCATATAGTCCTGCGAGAGTGACCCGCAGCACTCCAGCACGCAGAACGTGATCGTCAGCGTGATCGTCACGATGCTCTTGACCGTAAAAAGGTTCATGATCCGCTTCACCGCCAGCTCCTTCATTCGTCCCCCTCCCGATCTTCGCAATTTTGTCTGCCGCCGTTACCAGTTTATCCGAAGCGCCCTGTCCGCGTTCCGTGGCAGACAGGCCGGTACCTCCCGCTCCGTCATACCGTCGGCACCGCCTTTTCAAAGCTCTCCCAGGTGTGCTCCGCGTCCTCGACGCCCTGCCACGTCCACTCCGCCGCCTCGCACTCCTCCCACGTGAGATAGCGAAAGTAGAAGTCCACCAGCAGATGGCAGGGCATGATCTCTAGAATGATGTCGCGGATACGTTCAAAGTCCTCCGGCTCGCCCGCCACCTGCGGGAAGGTCACGCGCACCGTGCCCTGCTCGTCCGTCTCGGCGGCCACGGCGCGCACGCCGCAGCCGCTGATGGTCTGATTGATGGCCTCAAGTGTGAATCCGTCGCCGCCGACGCGCAGCAGCGAGCTGATCGCCAGCC
>CAVKBJ010000052.1:0-22243 GCA_963654505.1 Lachnospiraceae bacterium | reverse complement strand
ATATCTATCAGAAAAAGCCCAGCTCCAGCCGGACTTTTTCGACAGACTGAGGGGACAGGCTTGAGCCTGTCCCCTGCTTTCTTTTTTGAGATTGCCTTTTGGGGCTTACCCCAACTCGCCCTCCGCGCCAATCAAAAGGCGTATGACCGTTTCGGCGGTCAGGGAGCTTTTACGAGAGAAATCCTTACCGCCGCTGAACTGCGAACTGCGCGGCCTTGCTGACAGCGGCGGCAAATGCCGCAAAAATTTTGAAAAGTGCCATAAAGAATCAGCTTTCAACGAAAATTCGCCGGATAAAAAAGAAAAACACCAACTGCACGCTCCTGCAAAGAGCGTGTGCGTTGATGCTCTGATATGTTCGCTGCTATTTCGTTGGCTGTTAAATTACTTTTTCAAATTTGGCTGCCTCTCATACTGCCTGCGAACACCGTTCATCGCGGCGTTAATGTAATGTCAACAGGACGCAGCAGTTTTTTACAAACTGTTCACAAAAGATAATTGGCTTAACAGGATGAGCGAAAAATAGAGCGGCTGTTAAGGAGCGGAAAACCCGTTTCTGCTCCCCAATAGCCGCCCTTTCTGCTTAACTTAATGACATTGCTTTGCAGCCGGTGCTTTTTTCATAAAAATTTCGTCTCAGCCCACCAGATACCCTACGCCCATGATAAGGTAGAGCGGGCCGAAGCAGTAGGGCATAAACAGCTCGCCGCGCGGGAGCCTGATCCTGAAGCAGTCCGTCATGACCATGATCTCGCAAACGTAGGCGACAGCACCGAAAAGATACCCCGCCGCGCGGATCGCGGGATAGCGGTCGGAGCCGAGCGACAGCAGAAACAGCATCGCTGCCAGCAGGGCCATCGCGTTGCGGAAGAGCAGCATGACCTGCGCCGGCGTGATCTTCCGCTTGCCGGTCAGCAGCTCCTCATCGCCCCACAGCGTTTCCAGCCAAGACTTTTCCTTCCGTTCTCTGTTCCGCGGCTCCCGCATTGGCCCGCCCTCCTTTCCGAAATTCAGCAGATCGTTCATTCCTTCTTGTTATTTTAAGTATACTTGAATTTCATGCATACGTAAAGAAAATGTTAAGAAAAAATGTGTAAAAAATTTATGCTGTTTTTACATCTGATATGTGTAAACTGCACAGCTTTTTCTTTTGACTATTCTCCTATGCTGTGGTATCCTTGAGGAGAGATCAGATAAAGGAACTTTTTCATGGAATTTTACACCCTTGCCAGCGGCTCGGGCGGGAACTGCGCGCTCGTGCGCGCGGGCGGTACGCTGCTGCTCATCGACGCGGGCATCTCCTGCCGCCGCATCGAGCAGTCGCTCCGCGCGCTGGGGCTGTCGCTCGGCGACCTGACCGCTGTTTTCATCACGCACGAGCACGCCGACCACGTTTCCGGTCTTGCGACGCTGCACAAAAAATGCGCCGCCCCGATCTACGCCGCGCGCGGCGCGGCGCACGTTCTCACCTGTCCCGCCGCCGCCTTCACCGCGGGCGGGACGACGGAATTTCCCGACTGCGCCGTGCGCTCGTTTTCCACCTCGCACGACGCCGCGGACCCCGTCGGCTACCGCATCGACTCCGACGACGGCTCGCTCGGCATCCTGACCGACACCGGCTTTGTCACCGACGCGGCGCGCGAAGCGCTCGCGGGCGTGGATACGCTGCTGCTTGAGGCCAATCACGACGTCGCCGCGCTGCAAAGCGGCCCCTATCCCTGCTTTCTCAAGCGCCGCATCCTCGGCGACGAGGGCCACCTCTCCAACGACGCAGCGGCGGAGTTCGCGCTCCGTGCTGTGAAGAGCGGCACGCGCGACATTCTGCTCGCGCATCTGTCCAAAGAGAACAACACGCCCGAGCTGGCGGAGTACGCCGTCGCCCGCGCGCTGCAGGCCGCAGGACTTTCCGTGCGGCTCGGCGTCGCGCCGCGCGACACCATGAGCGAGGTACATTTATGCAGAAGGTCACCGTCCTTTGCGTCGGCAAACTGAAGGAGCCGTTCTACGCGGCGGCGGTCGCGGAGTATCACAAGCGCTTGCAGCGCCACTGCAAGCTCGAGATCGTCGAGCTGCCCGAGCAGAAGCTGCCGGAGTCTCCCTCTCCCGCCGAGATTGGGCAGGCGCTCGCCCGCGAGGCCGCGCTCATCGAGGAAAGGCTCCCCAAGGGCGGTGCGGTCGTCGCCATGTGCATCGAGGGAACGGAGCTGAGCAGCGAAGCCCTCTCGAAAAAGCTGACGCAGCTCGCCGCGGCGGGCGCCTCGCAGCTGACCTTTCTGATCGGCGGCAGCTTCGGTCTGCACCCGCGCGTGAAAGCCCGCGCCGACCTGCGGCTCTCCATGTCGCCGATGACCTTCCCGCACCACCTCGCGCGGGTGATGCTGCTCGAGCAGATCTACCGCGCGTATCAGATCGACGCCGGTACAAAATACCACAAGTGACGCCAACTTTTTTTCAAGGAGGTTTTTTGCAATGGACTATCGTCAGGAATACGAAAAGTGGCTCGCCTCTCCCGCGCTGAGTGAGGACGAGCGCCGCGAGCTTCTCGCCCTCGCGGACAACGACAGGGAGATCGAGGCCCGCTTCTACGGCCCGCTTGAGTTCGGCACCGCCGGTCTGCGCGGCACGATGCTCACGGGGCTGCACAACATGAACCGCCACGTGATCCGCTGGGCGACGCAGGGCTTTGCCAACGTCATCCGCGCCGAGGGCGCGGAGGCGATGCGCCGCGGCGTCGCCGTGTGCATGGACTGCCGCAACCACTCCGCCGAGTTTGCGCGCGAGACCGCCTGCGTCATGGCGGCGAACGGCATCCACGTGCGGCTGTTCGAGTCTCTGCGCCCCACGCCGGAGCTGAGCTTCGCCGTGCGTGAGTACGGCTGTCAGGCGGGCGTGAACGTCACCGCCAGCCACAACCCCAAGGAGTACAACGGCTATAAGGTCTACTGGGCGGACGGCGCGCAGCTCCCGCCGCAGCACGCCGCGGCCATCGCCGCGGAGCTGGAGAAGATCGACATTTTCACCGGCGTGCAGTCGATGGACTACGAGCAGGCGCTGTCAGAGGGCAGGATCGAACTGCTCGGCGAGGACTGCGACCGCCGCTTCATGGCGAACGTGATGAGCATGGTCAACGACTACGAAACGGTCAAAAAGGTCGCGGACGACTTCGGCCTTGTCTACACGCCGTTCCACGGCTGCGGCCACAAGCTCGTGCCCGAAGCGCTCACGAAGCTCGGCATTAAGCATCTCTACTGCGAGCCGCAGCAGATGGTCATTGACGGCAATTTCCCCACCGTCGTCTCTCCGAATCCAGAAAATCCCGAGGGCTTCTACCTTGCCGTCGCGCTGGCGAAGGAGAAGAACGTCGATCTCATTCTCGGCACCGATCCCGACAGCGACCGCGTGGGCATCATGGTGTGCAATAAGGCGGGCGAATTTGAGCCGGTCACCGGCAACCAGACCGGCGTGCTGCTGCTCGACTATCTCATCGGCGCGATGAAGCGAGCGGGCAGGCTGCCCGCGAACGCCGCCGTGCTCAAGACCATCGTGACGACCGAGATGGCGCGCGCCGTGGCCGAGGCCAACGGCCTCGACTGCTGCGATACCTTCACTGGCTTCAAGTTCATGGCCGAGAAGATGAACGAGCTTGAGAGCGCGGGCAGGAACACCGTCATCTTCTCCTACGAGGAGAGCTACGGCTACATGATCGGCCATTACGTCCGCGACAAGGACGCCGTGACCGCTTCGCTGCTGCTCACCGAGATGGCGGCGTGGTATCACGCGAAGGGCATGACGCTCTTCGACGCGCTGCAAGCCCTCTACGAGAAGTACGGCTGGTACGGCGAAAAGACGCACAACCTCGTCATGCCCGGGCTCGACGGGCTGGAGAAGATGGCCGCGCTCATGCGGTCCCTGCGCGCGCAGCCGCCGGCCGAGATCGGCGGCGTGAGGGTCGCGCGGTATAAGGATTACGCCGACGGCACGGTGCGCAACGCCGCGAACGGCGCGGTCACGAGAATGGCGCTCTCCGGCTCGAACGTCCTGCGCTTCGAGCTGACCGACGGCACGAGCATCCTCGTCCGTCCCAGCGGCACGGAGCCGAAGATCAAGGTCTACATTCTCACAAAGGGCGCGGACGCGGGCGAGCGCGACGCGAACCTTGCCAAATACAGCGCGTGGGTCAAGACCCTCGCCTGAGCATACGGCAGAGCATAAAAATACCGTTGGCGGACAGCCAACGGTATTTTTTCTATTCTCTTTCATTTTCCCTGCGCGTGGCGCATTGCGCGGAAGAGCAGCGCGGCGACAAAGCCGGTCAGCGCGCCGGTAAAGAGCGACACGACGAGCAGGAACGGCAGATAGACCAGCGGCGCGGCTGAGCCGAGCGTCAGCATCGCGGCGGCGACCTGTCCGCAGTTGTGCGCCGCCGCGCCGCCGACAGATACGCCGTAGACCGACAGCCGCGGCAGCTTATGGAGTGCGATCATCACGAGCATGGCGGCGAGCCCCCCGAGGAGCGAGAAGATGAGCGCCGGGGCGTTGCCCGCAAAGAGCGATCCGAGCGTGCAGCGCACGAGCAGGATGGCCAGCGCGCTCCGCGCGCCGAGGGCGTAGAGCGCGTAGACCGTCACGATGTTCGCCAGTCCCAGCTTCACGCCGGGCAGCGGCAGCAGCGGTGGGAAAAAGCCCTCGAGATACGAGAGCGCGAGCGCGAGCGACGCGAGCACCGCGCAGGTCGTGAGCGTTCTGGTGGAAAACCTCATGCCGCGCCCCCTAACCCGTCACAAGGTCGTAATCGGCCTCGCCGGTCAGCTCCGCCACGATACGCGCGGGCAGACACACGATGCTCTGTCCCGCGCGGGAGATCGCGCCGGAGCGGACGCAGTCCTGATTCGGGCAGTCGCTCTCCGTGACGGAGAGCGCGCCGTCCGCCGCCGTGAGCGTGAGCGTATAGCCGCCGCTCTCGTAGGTGCGCGTGCCGAAATCCGCGAGGGGAACACGGTCGAGCGTCTGCCCGTCGGCGGTGACCACGACCGTCAGCACGCCGCTCTGCGGCGCGTTTGCCGCGAGGAACGGCTTGACCGCCAGCAGCGCGGCGAGCGCGAGCACGGCGAGGACCACGAGCGCGTCATAGCGGTTGGGCCGCAGCTCAGGCGAGACATTCGTAGACATAGTCCCCCTCCTCGTCCGGCTCAAAGCGGCCGGTCAGGCCGTCGGTATAGAGCACACGGCCGTCGTCGGTGACGAAGATCAGCTCGATGGCCGCAAGCCTCTCCGCCGCGAGCGTATCGCGCAGGGCAAGGCTTTTCTCAGCGCCGAGCACGAAGCAGGCGGTCGAAAGCGCGTCCGCCCACGCGCCACCGCCGCAGACGACCGTCACGCTCACAAGGCCGCTGTCGGCGGGCTTTCCGGTCTTGGGGTCGAGAATGTGGTGGTAGTACACACCGTTTTCCTCAAAGCCGCGCTCGTAGACGCCGGAGGTCACCACGAAGGTGTCCGCCACCGAGAGCACGCCGAGGAATTTTTCAGAGTTCGCGGGGTACTTGACCGCGACGCGCCAGTCGCTCCCGTCCGGCTTCGCGCCGAGCAGGGCGACGTCGCCGCCGAGGTCGATGACCGCGCTCGTGACGCCGTGTTCCTTCAAAATCGTGCGGATCTCGTCGCCCGCGTAGCCCTTGGCAATGCCGCCAAGGTCGAGCTGCGCGCCGTTTTTGAGCGTGACGGTATCACCGTCCACCGATACATTCTCCAGTCCCACGCGCGTGAGCAGCGCGGCCAGCTCCCCGTCCGACGGTACGCGCGGCGCGTCGCCGGTGAAGTCCCATGCGTCCAGCAAAGGTGCGACGGTGGGATCGAACGCCCCGCCGCTCAGCTCCCCGACGGTCAGCGCCGTTTCGACGAGCGCGGCGAGCGCCGCGTCCGTGACCGTGCCGTCGCGGTTGAGCGTGCTGACCGCGCTCGTGCCGTCGTGACGGTCGAGCTGCGCGTCGAGCGCATAGAGCGCCTGCTCCGCCGCGTCGAGCGCGTCGCCGGTGTTTTTGCCGTAGGCGGTGATCTCCAGCACCGTGTCCATCGCGTAGACCGTGCGCATCCCGGAGGACGTGCGCGCGCCGCAGGCGGCGAGGGACAGCGCCAGTGCCAGCGCCGCCGCAAGGGTCAAAAAGCGTTTCGTCATGGTCTCCTCCAAAATGAAGCCCCGCGCCTCAGCGCCGCGGACGGGCCGACCGGACACGGCCTCATCCCTCCGGCGTCATCACGCCGTTTTCGGTGACGTAGAGCGTACAGCGCCGGTCGTGCTCCTCTGTGGGGATGGCCTCGCTCATCAGCCGCTCGCGGCAGATGAGGCAGGTCGGGCAGTGGAGCTGCGGGAGCAGGCGGTCGTAGTAGCCGCCGCCCTGTCCGAGCCGACGACCGGCGCGGTCGAACGATAGGCAGGGCACCACGGCGAAGCCGATGTCCGCGGGCGTCATGAGCGCGCAGCTCCGCTTCGGCTCTAAAATGCCGTACATACCGGCCTCCAGATCGTCCATCGACCTGACCACGCACAGGTCGAGCGCGTGCTCCTCAGCGCAGCGGGGCAGCACGAGCGTCTTGCCCGCGGCGATGGTCTCGCGCAGCAGCAGAGACGTGTCGATCTCGTGCACGGTCCCGGCGAAAGCGAACACGACCTGCGCGGCCCTGTACTTTTGCAGCGCAAGGACGTGGCGGCAGATGGCCGCCGAGCTTTCGGCCTTATAATCAGCCTCCAGTGCGCGCTCGGTCTGGCGGATATGGGTGCGCAGGGCTTTCTTTTCTTCAATGACGGACATGGGGCATCCCTCCGGTCGGTAAAATTTCATACCCTATGGTAGCAGAAAGCGGCGGAAATAGCAAGGCGGCGAAGAAAGGAAATGTTTCTTCCGCAAATGTTTTTCAAAAGAAATTGACAGGGAAAATTTTGTTTGTTATCCTAAAATCAAAAATACGGCGCGTCGCGCCGGTATGAGGAGGAAACCATCATGGCGATGTTACTCAAGGGGGCCGACGCCGCTAAGGCGCTGACCGAAGAACTGCACGGGCAGGCGGAGGAACTGCGGAAGGGCGGTACGGAGCCGTGCCTTGCCATTCTGCGCGTGGGCGCGCGCGAGGACGACCTTTCCTACGAGCGCGGCGCGCTCAAGCGCTGCGAAAAGGTCGGCATCAGCGTCCGTCAGGTCGTATTGCCCGAGGACGTGAGCCAGCAGGAGCTGCTCGACAACATTCACGCGCTCAATGAGGACGCGCGCGTCCACGGCGTGCTCATGTTCCGTCCGCTGCCAAAGCACTTGGACGACGAGGCAGCCCGCCGCGCCCTCGACCCGAAAAAGGACATGGACGGCATCACCGACGGCTCGCTCGCCGCGGTCTACGCCGGCACGAACGGCGGCTATCCGCCCTGCACCGCCGCGGCCTGCGTCGCGCTTTTGAAGCACTACAATATTCCCATCAAGGGCAAGCGCGTAGTCGTCATCGGCCGCAGCCTTGTCATCGGCAAGCCGGTCTCCATGCTGCTGCTTGCCGAGCACGCGACCGTGACCATCTGCCACAGCCGCAGCGAAAACCTGCCCGCCGTCTGCCGCGAGGCGGACATTCTCGTGGTCGCCGCCGGCAAGGCCGGCATGGTCGGCGCGGAGAGCGTGCGCGCCGGTCAGGTCGTGCTGGACGTGGGCATCCACGTCGGCGCGGACGGCAATCTCTGCGGCGACACCCGCTTTGGCGAGGTCGAGCCGATCGTGGACGCCATCACGCCCGTTCCCGGCGGCGTCGGCGCGGTGACGACCGCTATCCTCGCCGGCCATGTCCTCGAAGCGGCAAAGAGAAGCTGAACAAAGCAGGATAAAACAGGAGCGGCGGCGCATTGTGCGCCGCCGCTCCTGTTTCATTTCTTACGTTTCTGAACTGCCTGCGTCAAAGCTCGTAGTCCACGGCCACGCGGTCGGTGCGGATGGCCTTGCACAGGGCGCTCACGGCCTTGTGGCGCGGATCGTCGCGGTAGGCGGCGACGTCGGCCATACTGTCGAACTCGGCGCAGAGAACGGCGTCGTAATTGCTCTCCGGCCCGACGTTTCGGGCCACCTGACTGCTCCGGATCTGCGGGATCACGCCGTAAAGTCCGGCGAGGCGGGTGAGGAACTCCTCCTGCTCCCGCTCCGTGCCCTCGCGGAACCTCCACATCACGATATGTCGGATCATTTCGCGTTGTACACCTCGATCGCCTTCTTGAGAATATCCATCGCGCGCTCGATCTTGTCGCACTCAAGCACGTAGGCCATGCGGACCTCGTTGAGGCCCTTGCCGGGCGTCGCGTACATCGGCGCACCGGGAGCGAACATGACGGTCTCGCCGTTGTCGTTGAACTCCTCGAGCAGCCAGCGCTGGAAGGTATCCGCGTTGTCCACCGGCAGGGCAGCCATCAGGTAGAACGCGCCCTTCGGGCAGTCGAAGATGACGCCGGGGATCTCGCGCAGCTTGCGCACGAGCGTGTCGCGGCGCTTTTTGTACTCGTCGCGCACGGCGGCGAAATACTCCGGGCCGACGGTGTAGAGGTGCGCGGACGCGACCTGATCGAGCGTGGCGACGGAAAGGCGGGACTGGCAGTATTTGAGCGCGTGGCCGAGCAGCTCCTTGTTCTTCGTGATCAGGCAGCCGATGCGCGCGCCGCAGGCGGAAAAGCGCTTGGACACGGTGTCGATCACGACGATGTTCTCCGGCGCTTCCTCGGCGAAGGAGCCGAAGGACTGTAACGGCTCGCCGCCGTAGACGAACTCGCGGTACGCCTCGTCGCCGATGAGGAAAAGGTCGTGCTTCTTGGCAAGCTCGACGAGCATCTTCATCTCCTCGTCCGTCAGCACCACGCCGGTGGGATTGCCGGGGTTCGTGACCATGATGGCGCGGGTGTGCTCGTTGATGAGCGGCTCGATCTTCCCGCGCTCGGCGTAGTGATAGCCCTCCTCGGGGCAGGTGGGAATGGGCGTGATGGACGCGCCGCAGGTGCAGACCATCGTGTTGTAGTTGGGATAGAACGGCTCGGGAATGAGGATCTCGTCGCCGTTGTCAAGAATGCACTGGAGCACGATGGCGAGCGCCTCGCTGCCGCCGGTGGTGATGTAGATCTCGCTCCTGTCGAAGTGCATATCGAGCTTGTCGTAGTAGCCCTTGATGGCGTCGATCAGCTCGGGGATGCCGGGGGAGGGCGCGTATTCGAGCACGGGCTGCTCGAATTTGCGGATGGCCTCAAAAAAGGCAGGAGGGGTCTGCACGTCGGGCTGGCCGATGTTGAGGTGATAGACCTTGATGCCGCGCGCCTTAGCCGCTACCGCGTAGGGGTGGAACTTGCGCATCGGGGACTGGCCGCACTTTTCGACCTTGCTGGAAAACTTCATCAATGATTCCTCCTCGTATTGAATTGGGTCAAACGGTACAAAAGGACAAACGAATGTCTATGGGATATTATACGCCCTGCCAAATGAAAAAACAAGTCCGTCCTGCAATAAAAGACAGGAATAGAAGCTATCGGAAGAAAAAATCGCCGAGCAGACACGCGCTCACGAGCAGCTTATGCCTCATCGCCCGGCCTCCAGCTTTTTGCCGTTGAGCTGCGCGAGCACGAGCGCGTCGCCCTCGTATTTGAGCTTGAGCGAGAAGAACGGCTCGTCGGTGTCGAGCAGATGGAGGAAAATTTTATCCCCCTCCCAGAGCCTGAGCTTCAAAAGCTCGCTCTTTTTGATCCACGCAAGCTCTCCCTCATCGCAGTCCTTCGGCGTGCCCGTCCAGCCGTCGGCGGTGAAAAGGTGCATATACTCCGTCTCGTAAACGTCGGAAACGAAGGTCACGATGCCGCGGTAGCGCCAGCGCGTGAGCGTCAGACCCGTCTCCTCCCGCGTCTCGCGCAGGGCGCAGTCCTCGGGGGATTCTCCGTCCTCGAACTTGCCGCCCACGCCGATCCACTTGTCGCGGTTGAGATCGTTCTCCTTTTTCGTGCGGTGGAGCATCAGATATTCGCCGCCGCGCTCGAGATAGATGAGCGTCGAGTTGACGGCGCGGAAGGTATTCTTTCCCATGCCCGTATCCTCCCTCGGTTGTTTTCCATAGTATAAAAGCACGGCGGAAAAAATGCAAGCAAAAAGCGGACAGGCAAGTTTCCGCCCCCTCGCGCATACGATTGCCTGACCGGGACAAACGCACGGAGGAGGCGCATGATGGAGACAAAGGGGAAGGAATATCTCGCGCGCATGGCGGAGCTGTTCGACCTGCCGCCCGACGCGGCGGCGGGACTGAGCCACATGGAGCTGCTCGGCGACCGTCAGCTTTTTTTGGAGGGGCACGAGGGTCTGCTCGCCTACGGCACGGAGCTGATCGACGTGAGCGTGGGCGGCGCGGTGCTGCGCGTGACCGGCGGGGGACTGACACTCAAGAGCATGACGGAGCGCGAGCTTCGCATCGGCGGGCGCATCGACGGCGTCGAATTTCTGCGGTAACGGGAGGCGGGAAAATGAATCGTGCGGCCAGCCTTCTGCGCGGCACGCTGCGCGTGCGCGTGGAGAGCGCGTTCCCCGAGCGGGTGCTCAATCTCTGCGGCGCGCACGGCGTCGCCTTTTCCGACCTCCGCTGGGAGAGCGCGAGCGCTCTCTCCTTCACCCTCCGCGCCGCCGACCGGAAAAAACTCGCGCGGCTCCTCGCCCTGCTCGACGCGAAGCTGACCGTTGAGCGCACGGAGGGCGCGCCTTTTTTTCTGCGTCGCTTCCGCCGCCGCTACACGCTGCTCGCGGGCGCGGCGCTCCTGTTCGCGCTCTTTTTCGTCAACTCCTTCTTCATCTGGGATTTCGAGGTCAGCGGCAGCGAGACCGTTCCGGCGGAAAAGATCCTGCGCGTGCTGGAGCGGCAGGGGCTTCGCCGCGGCAGCTTCGCCTACTCCTTCCGCCCCCAGGACGTCTGCAACCGCGCCCTTCCGGAGCTTCCCGAGCTCGCGTGGCTGACGGTCAACGTCCGCGGCTGCCGCGCCTACGTCAGCGTGCGCGACCGTGTGCCGAAGCCGGAGATAGCCGACGACCGCACGCCCACGAACGTCGTGGCGAGGCGCGACGCCCTCGTGACCGAGATCCGTGCCTACGACGGCAAGGCGGCCGTGCAGAAGGGCACGACTGTCACGGCGGGACAGCTTCTGATCTCCGGCGCGGTGCGGGCCGAGGGCGTCGAACGCCCTAACGTTTCCGACCGCCTGCTCGCCGGTCGCGGCGAGGTCTGGGGACGGACGTGGTATGCGCTTTCCGCGAAGATCCCGCTCGAGTACGAAGAAAAGCGCTATACCGATTCCGAGAAGCGGAGCTTCGCGCTGCTCGCGGGCGAAAGGCGGGTAAAATTTGGTGCAAAAGGGAGTAGCAATTTGCAGGGCAGTTGTGATAAAATAATATCCAAAACCAAGCTGACTCTGCCCGGCGGCATAACGCTCCCTCTCGCGTGGGAGGAAACGACGCTGCGCCCCTACGAGACGCGCACCGTCACGCGCTCGCGCGAGGAGGCCGAGGAGATCGGCGCGCGCCTGCTCTCGGCGTATCTTCTCACGCAGATCGACGGAACCGTGACCTCGACGCGCGTTGACTCGACCGTGCAGGGCGGCTGGCTGCTCGTCACGCTCTCGGCGGAGTGTCTTGAGCAGATCGGCGAGACCGTGCCCATTTTGACCGAATGAGCGATCTATGCCCCGCTCCCGCGGGGCCTTACGAAAGGACAAGCTCTCTTATGGAACAGCGCATCAGCATCGAACGCCTCGAGCAGGCGATCAACCTTTTCGGCTCGTTTGACGAGAATATCCGCCTCATCGAGTCGGAGTTTCACGTCAGCGTCGCCAACCGCGAGGGGGAGCTGCGCGTCAACGGCGAGCCGGAGGATACCATGCTCGCCTGCAAGGCGCTCGGCGCGCTCCTCACGCTCTCGAGCCGCGGCGAGCCGATCAGCGAGCAGAACGTCCGCTACGTTGTCGGCCTTGCCCGCTCGGGGCAGGAGGATAAGATCGGCGAGCTGACGCAGGACGTTATCTGCATCAGCGCCAAGGGCCGCCCCGTCAAGCCCAAGACCATCGGCCAAAAGGAGTACGTGGACTCCATTTTGAAAAACACCGTCACCATCGGCGTCGGCCCTGCCGGCACGGGCAAGACCTACCTTGCCGTCGCCGCGGCGGTCGCGGCCTTCCGCGAGCGGAAGATCAACCGCATCATCCTCACCCGTCCCGCGGTCGAGGCGGGCGAGCGCCTCGGCTTTCTGCCGGGCGACCTCCAGAGCAAGGTCGATCCCTATCTGCGCCCGCTCTACGACGCGCTCTTTGATATGCTCGGCGCGGAGACGTATCAGAAATATCTCGAGCGCGGCAACATCGAGGTCGCGCCGCTCGCCTATATGCGCGGCCGCACGCTCGACGACAGCTTCATCATTTTGGACGAGGCGCAGAACACCTCCTGCGAGCAGATGAAAATGTTCCTCACCCGCATGGGCTTCAACTCGAAAATGGTCATCACCGGCGACGCGACGCAGATCGACCTTCCGGCGGACAAGCTCAGCGGCCTCAAGCAGGCCGTGCGCGTGCTGAAAAACGTCGAAGGCGTCGGCATCTGCGAGCTGACCGATCAGGACGTGGTGCGCCACGTCATGGTCCAGCGCATCATCAAGGCTTACGCGGACTACGAGAACGCGCGCGAGCGCGCCGTCGGCGACGCGCGGCGGGGAAAGAAAAAATAAAGGAGCAAAACGGCCATGAAGGACGGACATATCATCACCATCGAGAGCGAAGCAGCCGCGCCGGTCGATGAAGCGCTTTTTGCCGCGCTGCGCGAGACGATCGCCACCGCGCTGGACGCTGAGGGCGTCGAACTGCCGTGCGAGGTCAACGTGCTGCTCACCGACGACGAGGGTATTCAGGAGGTCAATGAGCAGATGCGCGGCGTTGATCTGCCGACGGATGTGCTCAGCTTCCCGATGTTTACCCTTGCCCCCGGCGAGCATCCGGCAAAGGAGGACGCCGACCCCGGCAGCAATACGGTGCCGCTCGGCGATATGTGCATCTCCGTTGAACGCGCGCAGGCACAGGCACAGGAGTTCGGCCACAGCTTTGCGCGGGAGATCAACTATCTCGCCGTTCACTCCGTCCTCCACCTGCTCGGCTACGACCATCTGGACGAGGGCCCCATGAAAGCGCAGATGCGCGAGCACGAGGAGGCTGTCATGGCTCTGCTCGACCTCGCGCGGTAAATAGAAAACACAAAAAGTTCAACACGAAAGAAAGTTGAGGATCACCTATGCCAAAGACCGGAACCGCCATGATCACCCTCTGCGGGCGCCCGAACGTCGGCAAATCCAGCCTGACGAACGCGCTCGTGGGCGAGAAGATCGCCATCGTCTCCAATAAGCCGCAGACCACGCGCAACCGCATTTACGGCGTCGTGACCGACGGCGATACCCAGCTCGTCCTGCTCGACACGCCGGGCTTCCACAAGCCGCGCAGCCGTCTGGGCGATTACATGGTCAAGGTCGCGCGCGAGTCCATCGCGGACGTCGATCTCGTCGCGCTGCTCGTCGAACCGGTGGCGCACGTCGGCATCCCCGAGCGGGAGCTGATCGAAAAAATCAGGCAGTCCCGCCTGCCCGCGATACTGTGCATCAACAAGATCGACACCGTGGAGCGCAAGGACGAGCTGCTCGCCGTCATCGCGGCGTACAGCGAGGCGTACTCCTTCGACGCCATCATTCCCATCTCCGCGCGCACGCGCGACGGGCTGGACGAGCTGCTCGCCGAATTTAAGAAGTACGCCGCCGAAGGCCCCCAGCTCTTCCCCGACGGCATGACCACCGACCAGCCCGACCGTCAGGTCGTGGGCGAGATCGTGCGCGAAAAGCTGCTGCGCAACCTCGACAAGGAAATTCCACACGGCACCGCCGTCGAGATCACGCGCTTCATCGAGCGCGACGACGAGGTGATCGAGGTGGACGCGACCATCTACTGCGAGAAGGCCAGCCACAAGGGCATCATCATCGGCAAAAACGGCGCGATGCTCAAAAAGATCTCGACCGAGGCGCGGCAGGACATCGAGCGCTTCATGGGCACGAAGGTCTACCTCCAGACCTGGGTGAAGGTCAAGGAGAACTGGCGCGACAACATGAACTATATCCGCTCGTTCGGCTACAACGACCAATAAAAATTTTCCAGCCATATTCCGCGCGCTTTTCCCCATGCTAAGGCTGAGAGGTGAAGCGCATGGACAACGGCTATTACGAGCTTTTTCTGCAAACCGGCAGCCCGGCCTTTTATCTGCTGGCAAAGCAGGCGGAGGAGTGTGAACGACCGCCCGATGCCCGATAAACTTGTGACCCGCGGCCTCGTGCTCCGCGCGACGGAGACAAAGGAGGCCGACTACATCCTCACCGTCCTCACGGCGGAGCACGGCAGACTGCCCGTCATCGCGCGCGGCGCGCGGCGGCGCGGCAGCAGGCTCGCCGCGGCCTGTCAGCACCTCGCCTTTTCGGAGCTGGTGCTCTACCGCCGCGGGAGCTGGCACTATCTCGACGAGGGCGCGACCATCACGCTCTTCGGCGGCCTGCGCGCCGACCTTGAAAAGCTCTCGCTCGCCTCCTACTTCGCCGAAATGACCGAGGCGGTCACGAGCGAGGACCTGCCCGCCGGCGAGGTGCTCTCGCTGCTGCTCAACGCGCTCTATGCGCTCGACACGCTCGACCGACCGGCGGAGCTGGTGCGCGCCGCCTTCGAGCTGCGCCTGCTCTCGCTCGCGGGCTACGAGCCGCTGCTCGCCGACTGCGCCGTGTGCGGCAAAACGGAACCTGTCGCGCCGGTGTTCGACGCCGCGCAGGGCGTGGTGCTGTGCAGGAAATGCGCGGGGCCGATCGGCGGCCTGCCGCTCGACGCGGGCGCGCTCGCCGCCATGCGGCACGTCGTCGGCGCGCCGATGAAGCGCCTGCTCTCGTTCACTCTGTCCCCGCCGTCGGACAAACTCCTGAGCGCGGCCTGCGAGACCTTCGCCGCCGTGCAGCTCGACCGGCGCTTCAAAACGCTCGACTTCTACAAATCCATTCAAATGACATAAGGAACCGCCATGACAGAACTGTTTGAAAAATCCATCCGCGTGCTCGAGCTTCCGCAGCTTTTGGAGCGCCTTTCCCAAAAGGCGGTCAGCGCGGCCGCAAAGGAGCGCGCGCTGCGCCTGACGCCCTCCACCGACGCGGACGAAGTGCGCCGTTTGCAGGACGAGACGGACGCCGCCCGCGCCCTCATCGCGCTGCGCGGCAGCCCGTCGTTCTCCGGCGTGAAGGACGTGCGCGAGGCGCTCGCCCGCGCCGAGCGCGGCGGTATGCTCAACCCCCGCGAGCTGCTGACCGTCGCGGGACTGCTGACAAGCTCCCGCCGCGCGCGGGAGTATTACGAGGCCGATCAGGGCGAGGGCACCGTCCTCGACCGGATGTTTGCCTCGCTCCACACCAACCGCTTTTTGGAGGAAAAGATCACGACCTCCATCCTCTCCGAGGACGAGATCGCCGACGCGGCGAGCACCGAGCTTGCCGACATCCGCCGCCACAAGCGCGCCGCCGCCGCCAAAGGCAGGCAGATCCTGCAAAAGATCATCTCCTCTCCCAGCTACAAGACCACATTGCAGGAGGCTCTCATCACCCAGCGCGACGGGCGCTTCGTCGTGCCCGTCAAGGCCGATCACCGCGGCGACCTGCCCGGCCTCGTCCACGACATTTCCTCCTCCGGCGCGACGCTGTTCGTCGAGCCGATGGGCGTCGTGCAGGCGAACAACGAGCTGAAAGAACTGGAAGCCAAAGAAAAAAAGGAGATCGAGCGCATTTTGTTCGCCCTCTCCGCCGAGGCCGCGGGCTTCGCCGAGGCGATCTTGTGGGATTATGACATTCTCGTTCACCTCGACCTCATCTTCGCCCGCGGCGAGCTGAGCGATCAGATGGACGCCGCGCGTCCCGAGATCCGCACGGACGGCAGCGTGTACCTCCGCCACGCCCGCCACCCGCTGCTCGACCCCGCCAAAGCCGTGCCCATCGACATCGAGGTGGGCCGCAGCTTCGATACCCTCGTCATCACCGGCCCGAACACCGGCGGCAAGACCGTGAGCCTGAAAACGCTCGGCCTTCTCTGCCTGATGGCACAGTGCGGGCTGCACATTCCCGCCGGCGACCGCAGTGCGGTGAGCGTGTTCACCAGCATCCTTGCCGACATCGGCGACGAGCAGAGCATCGAGCAGAGCCTTTCCACCTTCTCGGCGCACATGAAGACCATCGTGAGCATTCTCGGCGAGGCGGACGGCGACTCCCTCGTCCTCTTCGACGAGCTGGGCGCGGGCACCGACCCTGTCGAGGGCGCGGCCCTCGCCATCGCGGTCATCGAGCACGTCCGCGCCCGCGGCGCGAAGATCGCCGCCACCACGCACTACGCCGAGCTCAAGACCTTCGCCATGACCACTGCGGGCGTGGAGAACGCAAGCTGCGAGTTCGACGTGGAGACCCTCTGCCCGACCTACAAGCTCCTCATCGGCATTCCCGGCAAGTCCAACGCCTTCGCCATCTCCGCGCGGCTCGGACTCGATCCGCGCGTGATCGAAACGGCGAAGCAGCAGATGGACGCCGAAAGCGTCCGCTTCGAGGACGTTCTGACGCAGCTTGAGATCAAGCGCCAGCAGCTTGAAAAGGAGAAGGAGGAGATCGACCGCCTGCACGTCCGGCAGGAGGAGGACTCCCGCCGCGCCCGCGAGTTCCGCGCCCAAATGGAGCGCGCGAAGGAGAACGCCCGCAGCCGCGGCGAGGCCGAGGCCAAGCGTATCTTAGCCGACGCCAAGAGCGCGGCGGACGCCGCCTTCCGCGAGCTCGACGAGCTGCGAAAGGCGCAGAAAAAGCAGCTCGACGCGCAGACGATGAACGAAAAGCGCGTCGAGATCGTCTCCGAACTCAACGCCGCGCGTGAGCGCGCCGGCGTGCGCGACGAGTCGCGCGAGCCGATCCCCGCGCCGTCCCGCCCCATCCGCGCGGGCGATCTGGTGGAGATCCCCGGCACGAACCGCCCCGCCGAGGTCACGGCGGTCAAGGGTGACAAACTCGTGCTCCGCGCCGGCGTCCTTTCCATGACCGTCAAAAACGACGAGGTGCGGCTCATCGAGGACGATGAGCGCGCCGCCATGAAAAAGCCCGCCGCGCCCGCGTCGCCGTCCCGCCGCATCCTCAACACGGCGGCCGCCGCGCGCGAGCTGGACCTGCGCGGCATGGAAACGCTCGAGGCCGAGAGCGTGCTGGAAAATTATCTCGACGCCGCCCGCCGCGCCCATCTTGACACCGTCACCATCATTCACGGCAAGGGTACCGGCGCGCTGCGCAAGGCGGTGCAGGCATACCTGCGCCGCGATAAGACCGTCAAGTCCTTCCGCCTCGGCAATTACGGCGAGGGCGAGAGCGGCGTGACCATCGTGGAGTTCAAGTGAGCACACTTGTCCTCCGCTCGCGGGCAAAGCGGCGTTTTCGGCACTCTGCCCGAACGGAAGTCCGCGAATTTCCCCAAGTTTGTGAAAAAGAAGATTGACGAATGGCGGACAGATGGTATAATATACTCAATATCCCGTTAGTCTGATTTGGGAGGATGAGAGAATGGTTACACAGGAAGTCACGATCAACAACGAGGTAGGTCTGCACGCGCGTCCCGCGACCTTTTTCATTCAGAAGGCCAACGAATTCAAAAGCGGCATCTGGGTCGAAAAGGACGAGCGCCGCGTGAACGCCAAGAGCCTGCTGGGTGTGCTGTCCCTCGGCATCACGAAGGGCACCTCCATCACCCTGCTTGCCGACGGCAGCGACGAGAAGGAAGCGGTCGCCGCGCTCAGCGAGCTGGTTTCCGGCAACTTCGGCGAATAACATCACATTTTCAACGGAAAGGCGGTTTCGCATACGGCGGGACCGCCTTTTTCCGATAGAAAGGAGGCGGGCGCGTGACAAAGGAGCAATTACTGGAAAAGGCGAACGACCTTCCGCTCGCCCCCGGCGTCTATCTGATGATGGACGCGAGCGGCAAGGTCATCTACGTCGGCAAGGCGAAGAAGCTCAAAAACCGCGTCAGCCAGTATTTCCAGCTCGGCACGGGCCACAACGAAAAGACCCGCCGCATGGTCTCGCAGGTCGACCGGTTCGACACCATCTTTGTTTCGAGCGAGTTCGAGGCGCTGATCCTCGAAAACTCCCTCATCAAGCAGCACCAGCCGCGCTACAACATTCTGCTCAAGGACGATAAGGGCTACCCCTTCGTCCGCCTTTCGGCGGGGGAGTACCCGCGCTTCACGCTCGCCAACAAAACGGCGGACGACGGCGCGCGCTACTTCGGCCCCTTCGGGGCGCGCGGCGAGACCCGTGCCGCCGTGGACGCGGTCTGCGCGGCCTTCCGTCTGCCCACCTGCACGCGCTCCTTCCCGCGCGACATCGGCAAAGAGCGCCCCTGTCTCAATCACCACATGGGCCGCTGCGACGGCTTCTGCCGCGGCGAGCCGGACGCGGCGGAGTACCGCCGCCGCATCGAGCAGGCGGTCTCGCTGCTCTCCGGGCACTATAAGGCGCTCTCGCGCGAGCTGAAAGGCGAGATGGAGCGCGAGGCGGAGCAGCTCCGCTTCGAGCAGGCCGCCGTCCTGCGCGACCGCATCGCCGCCATTGAGCTGCTCGGCAAGCGTCAGAAGGTCATCGCCGGCGTCTGCGCCGACACCGACGTCTGGGGCCTTTACACCGGCGCCGCCAAGTCCGGCTGCGCCGTCGTCCACGTCGAGGACGGCAGCGTGACCGGCCGCGAAACGCAGCTTTTCACCGCGCCCACCGACGAGACCGAGGCCGACACGCTCTCGGCGCTCCTTTCGCAGTATTACCTCCCGCGCGGCGTACTGCCGCGCGAGATCCTGCTGCCCTGTGAGGTCGGCGAAGCCGCCGGGCTGGAAACGGTGCTCACCTCCCGCGCGGGCCACCACGTCACGCTGCGCGTGCCGCAGCGCGGCGAACGGGCGGAGCTGCTCGCTTTGGCAGAGCGCAACGCCCGCGAGGAGGTCGAGCGCGTCACCACCGCCGCCGAGCGCGAGAGCCGGACGCTCAAAAGCCTTGCCGCCATGTGCGGCCTTTCCGCCGCGCCGGGGCGCATGGAGTCCTACGACATCTCCAACACCGGCGCGAGCGACATCGTCGCGTCTATGGTCGTCTACGCCGGCGCAAGGCCGCTCAAGCGCGATTACCGCCGCTTCAAAATGAAGTCCGTCACGGGCCATCCCGACGACTACGCCTCGATGGAGGAGGTGCTCACCCGCCGCTTACAGCGCTATGCCGACGGCGACGAGAAGTTCGCGCCTCTGCCCGACGTGTTCCTCATCGACGGCGGTATGACCCACGCCGCCGTCGCGGAGAGGGTCTGCGCCGCCTTCGGCGTCCGCGTTCCCGTGTTCGGCATGGTCAAGGACGACCGCCACCGCACCCGCGCCCTCACCACTGCCGAGGGCCGCGAGATCGACCTGCGCGCCGATCCCGCCGTGTTCGCCCTCATCGGCCAAATTCAGGAGGAGACGCACCGCTTCGCCATCACCTACCACCACGAGAGCCACACGCGCTCGTCCGTCGCCTCCGCGCTCGACGGCATTCCGAACATCGGTGAGGCGCGCAAACGCAAGCTTCTTGCCCGCTTCAAGAGCGTCAGGGCCATCCGCGAGGCGGAGCTGCCCGCCCTTCAGGCGGAGCTGGGCCGCGCGGCGGGGCAGGCGGTGTACGACCGGTTCCACCCCGAGGGGAAAACGCCCTGACCGACCCCCACCCGTTCCTACAGGAAAAAGGGAGAGGGCGGCGGCTCATTCGAGCCGCCGTCCTCTCGCCTTTTGTTGCAGAAATACACCGTATCTTGTAGAAACGAAGGAATTTGCATCGCAAAATGTTGACTCCGACACGCATGACTTGACAAACGCTCCGGAATGGGGTATACTCCACGAAGTCTAAAAGGTTACAAAATGGTTACAATAAAATGACAATTGTAACCATTTCGATGCGCCGCCTTTTCGGCGCACCGCAAAAAACGGAGGTCAACTATGTTAGCAAACTGGAAGGAGCGGGGCTTCCCGCTCAACCGGCGGCAGGCGGTTTTTGCCATGCTGCTGTGTCTGGTGCTGGCTGTGAACGTGTTCCCCGCTCTGCGCGCAAGCGCGCTCTACCTCATCACCGACGGCGAGGCGACCACGGCGGTCGAGTCCGCCGAGCCGGTGACGGCGGACAAATTGATCGTTGTCGGCGCGTCGGACGGCTCAGCCGAGCTGCGCTTTGAGGGCGGGCACAAGGTCACAGTCACCCACGGCGAGGGCGCGGAGCAGTACGCCACGACCCGCGCCGGCGAAACAGCCGCCGAGCTCTTAAAGCGCATGGACGTCTCGGTCGGCGCGATGGAGATGGTCAAGGTCGATGTGAGCGAGCCGGAGATCCGCATCGAGATCGCCGCGAGCTTCACCTACTACGAAACGCTCACGGAGACGTCGGAGCACACCACGGTCTACACCGAAAGCTACAAGGTCCCGAAGGGGGAGACGCGGGTTTGGCAGCAGGGCAAGGACGGCACGCGCGAGGTGGTCTATGAGGTCGTCTACGCCGACGGCGAGCTGGTCTCGCGTCAGGCGGTCGCCGAGCAAAACAACACCAGCGTCACCGAATACGCCTACGTCGGCACCCTCGTTACGGAGGCGCAGCCGGGCGACACTATCTCCTCGGTCGTGAAAAACAGCGACGGTAGCGGCTATCTTCTCATGAAGTCCGGCGACTCGCTGCACTTCACCGGCTCGATGGAGGTCAAGTGTACGGCCTACACCACCGGCTACGACGGCGTCGGCTCTCGCACCGCGACCGGCACTGCGGCGGGCCGCGGCAGCGTGGCGGTGGATAAGTCCGTCATCCCGCTGGGGACGTCCATGTTCATCGTCTCCGGCTCCTACACCTACGGCATGGCATACGCGGAGGATACCGGCGTGCGCGGCGCGAAGATCGACCTTTATCTGGACACCTATGACGAGTGCATCCAGTTTGGCCGGCGCAGCTCCGTCGCCTACTTCCTCGGCTGAACGGCATGAAGGAGCCGTAGGCTTCCGCCGGCGCCGTTCCGTTCAGCGAAAACGGCGCTCATAAAAAATCCCCGCCTCGAATTTTTTGAGGCGGGGATTTTTTGCTTTGGCAGATCCGCGGCGGAATTTTCAGGGCGCGGACAGGATCTGCCGCGCGGCCATCTGGTCCTATTGATTTCCTCTTTTTGACCGTTTTCAATAGGACCAGATTTTTGGGGTTCCGCCCGATGGGTTCATCACATCGGGGGAGCTTCGCTTTGTCCCTCGTTCGGCAAAATTCCCGCTTATTCACCCGAGTCGCTGCCGCGCTGTTTTTCCCGCCTCTCGCGGAGAATGCGCCCCGCGCACACGAGCGCGAGTAGGCCCCACAGCGCGACGCCCGCCGTCCAGTCCTTGACATAGCAGCCGACTGCCATCAGGATCGTGACCGGCAGGACGAGATACAGCGTCCGAATTTTGATCATGGCTTTTTCCTCCTTTATTCCAGCTCGTCGAGCGTCATGGAGAAGCTCTCCATGCAGTGCTCCATAAAATAGTCCAGCTCGGGCAGGCGCATCGCGTCGAGCGCGGCGCGCGTCTGCTCGGCGGCGCGGCGAAATTCCGCGTTGCCGGCCTTGAGCTCCTCGACGCACTTGATGTAGGCCGAGAGTTTGTCGGCGGCCTTGACGAGCGTGAGCACCTCCGCGTCCGCGCAGGCGAGCACGCCGGCGTAGTCGGCCTTCAGCTCGTCGGGCAGCGAGGCGAGCAGCCTGTCGCAGGCAACGGCCTCGACCTTTTTGTAGGCGTCGCGGATCTCGGGCGCGTAATACTTGATGGGCGTGGGCATATCGCCGGTGATGATCTCGCTCGCGTCGTGATAGAGCGCGCACACCGCGACCTGTCCCGCGTCGATGTTGCCGCCGTATACGCGGTTCCGGATGACCGCGAGCGCGTGCGCGAGCACCGCGACCATGTGGCTGTGCTCCTGCACGTTCTCGGAAAACGTGTTGCGCATGAGCGCCCAGCGCGTGATGTAGCGCATCCGCGCGATGTAGGCAAAAAAGTGGCTGTTCATGCGTTCACCTCGATCTCTCCGCGCAGGCCGCCGTCCGCGGCGGTGACGCGCACGTTCT
>CAVKBJ010000051.1:0-6341 GCA_963654505.1 Lachnospiraceae bacterium | reverse complement strand
GACTATCTTTCCACCACGCCGAAGGCCGAGGGGTCGTCGGGGAGTCTGCTGCAGGTCACACAGAAAAACTGAGCGAGGAAAAGCGTTCCGCGAGAAGTAACTATCGGTAAAAACCAAGACCAAAAGCAAAGAAAATAAAGGCAGTTACCGGAAAAGCGACCTCGACTGACAAAATCAAACAGACAGAAAAAAGCACGATTTGACAAGGTTTTCAAATCGTGCTTTTTTCATGCCCGCAGGCGGTAATATCATGCTGCGTGAACCCATTATTTCAGACTACTTTTACGGCGATGAAGCCGAGCAGTTCAGCTACTTTCGCATCCCCCGCCTGCTGCTCACAAGCCCGCGCTTCAAGGTGCTCTCCACCGACGCGAAGCTGCTGTACGGCATCCTGCTCGACCGCATGAGCCTGTCCGCAAGGAACGGCTGGCACGACGAGGACGGGCGCGTTTACATCTATTACACCGCAGACGAGATCAGAGCGGACATCGGCTGCGGATACGACAAGGCGTTGAAGCTCCTTGCCGAGCTGGACACGAAAAAGGGCGTCGGCCTGATCGAGCGCATCAAGCAGGGGCAGGGCAAGCCGACCAAAATATACGTCCGCCGCTTTACGTCGCGCGAGCTGCCGGAGGAAGCGCCGCCCGCCGCCGATCCCGACCGAGATGCAGACCTCGATTTTTCCGACTTCCAGACCTCGGAAAAACCGATGTCAAGACCTCTGAAAAGCCGAGGTGCAGACCTCGAAAAATCCGATACAAGTTATCCTAATAGAAATAAACCTGAGTTTAGTTATCCTGATCCATCCATCCCTCCGCAGGAAATGGAGAGGGAACGATACGAGTGCAGGAAAGAGGTCATGGAACAGATCGGCTTTGCCGACCTGCAAAGGCGCTACCCGTATGATGACGTTGACTGCCTGCTGGAGCTGATCGTGGACACGCTTTGCAGCACCGCCGCGACCATGCGCCTCGGCGGCGACGTTCTCCCATCCGGCGCGGTCAAGGAGCGATACCGGCGGCTGGAGGGGGAGCATATCGGCTACGTCATCGAGGGTATGCGGCAAACGACAACGCAGATACGGAACATAAGGGCTTATCTTCTCACGGCGCTTTACCATGCGCCGGTGACGATGGGCCCTTATTATTCTGCCGCCGCGCGGCATGACAGCGGTTGAAAATGCGTTCCACCATGGGACGCATTTTTAGCATAAATCAAGATCAGGAGGTATTAAAAAATGGCAGCAGAACCCGGCAAAAACACTTCCCCCGGCGCAGCACTTCCCACTCCCCGGCAGATCCCGCTTGCGGATATAAGCGATCTCCCCGGCGCGGTAAATATCCGCACCTACACGCCAAAGGACCTCGGCGGCCTTGTCAGCAGCATCCAGTCGGTCGGCGTCCGTGAGCCGATCATCGTCCGACGCAGCGAGGACGGCAAGTATCAGCTTTTGGCAGGTCAGCGCCGCCGCAAGGCAAGCGAGCTTGCCAAAAAAACGAGCATCCCCGCCCTCGTGTACGAAATGACGCTGCAAGAAGCGCTGGCCTATCACAAGGCGCAGACATTCGATCCCAAGGCGGCAGTCCCCGGCAAGCCGTTCGATCCCGAAACGGCCGAGAAGCCCAAAACCGAGGACAAGCAGCCTGCCGCACCTGCTCCTGCGGATAAGGGCAAGGACGCGGAAAAGCCCGCGCCCGCCGCTGCGCCTGTCACAGCCGAGAAGCCCAAGACCGAGGACAAGCAGCCTGCGGCGCCCGCTCCCACGGATAAGCCCAAGGATGCGGAGAAGCCCGCGCCCGCCGCTGCGTCTGCCGCAGCCGAAAAGACCAAAGCCGAGGACAAGCAGCCTGCGGCGCCTGCTCCCGCGGATAAGGCCAAGGCCGCGGAAAAGCCCACGCCCACCGCTGCGTCTGCCGCAGCCGAAAAGACCAAAGCCGAGGACAAGCAGCCTGCGGCACCCGCTCCCACGGATAAGGCCAAGGACGCGGAAAAAACCGCGCCTACCGCCGCGCCCGCCGCGACCGAGAAGCCCAAGGAAGAAACGGGCAAGGACGAAAAAAGCACGGAGAAAAAGCAGGAGGCGAAGCCTGCCGCCGCGCCCGCCGGTCCCGCTGCGGTCGGCCCGGCCGGAACGGCCATCACGCAGGTGTTTGACGCGCGGCTTGCCCCGCCGAGCGAAAAGGACTTGAAGGACCTGCCTGTCCCCAAGGAGGGCGAGAGCTACTTCATCACCCTGCACCCTGCGTATCTGGAGCGCTCGAAATTCAATAACTTCTCCGTGAACCGAGCCAGCGACAACTTCAAGGAGCTGCGTAAGGCCGTGGAGCTGGCAGGCATCAAGGACCCCGTGCTGGCCCGCCCCAAGGAGGGCGGCGGGCTTGAGATCCTTTCCGGCCAGCGCCGCCACCTGATCGGCACGGAGCTGAACTACCCCATCCCGACCATCATCCAGCGCATTGACGACGCCGACGCCAAGATCCTTGTCGCGGACAGCAACCTGCACCGTGATAAGATCAGCACCTACGACCTCTCCCGCGCGCTCAAAATGAAGATGGAGGGCATGAAGCAGAAGGCCGGACGCAAAAAGAAGGGCGATGTGGGCGAAAGGCTGAATACGGATGAGGCCATCGCAAGGGAAATGGGCATCACCGTCAGCAAATTCAACCGTATGCTGCGGATGTCCGAGGCGACAAAGGACGTGTGCGACAAGGTGGACGACGGCACGCTCGCCCTCTCCATCGCGTCGGCGCTCTCCTTTTTGAAGCCGGAAAATCAGAGCATGGCAAGCCGCCTGTCCGATCTCGGCTACAAGCTCTCTACCGAGCGCGTGGAATACCTGAAGCGTGTGGAAAAGGCGAATAAGCTGGACGAGAGCGCAATGCGTAAGGTCCTGAACGGCGAAAACATCCTCGATCCGCCCAAGACCGTTCCCATGCCGGCCAAACAGGAGAGCGCCGCGCCCGCCCCGGCGCCGACCGCTGCACCGTCCGCTTCACCCACGATCCCGCCGTCCCCCGACGTGGCCGCGCCGCCCGCCCACGTCATGCCGAGCACGCCCGCACCAACTGCGGCGACAGCGGCGGCATCTCCCGCAGCAACGCCGAGCGCCGAAGTGCCGGAGGAGCCGGACGATCCGTTCAAGGGCAGGCAGGAGCGCGCCGAGAGCGCCAAGGTCATCCTGACCGGCGACCGACTGCGTAAATATTACCCCGACGTGAGCATGACGCCGCGTGAGATCGAGGAGGACATTTACTCCAAGCTGGAACGCTGCCGTCAGATGGACGAAAAGCAGAAAGCAAAGGTCGAGCTGTTTAAGGGTTCCAAAAGCCCGACGCGATAAGGAGGACGCTGCATGAATGTTCTGATCGCGGAGCCGGGATATGCGCCCTACGAAAAGGAGATCGACGGCTTAACGGAGATGCAGGCCGTTGTCGGCGGACTGATCACCGCCAGCTATCCCTATGATGAGCCGGTCGCCATTGTCAGCAACGGCGAAAGCATTCTGCTGGGTATGGAGTTCAACCGCAGCATCGAGACCGATCATGGCGGCGAGTTCGGCATCTTCGGCCCGTTCTTCGTCTGCGGCTTGGAGGCGGATCACTTTTGCGGCCTGACGCCGGAGCAGATGGAGACCTATAAAAAGAAATTCCATCATGCCGAGGTGCTGCTGGCCCTCAAAGGCGATACCCCTATCACCTTAAAGGTCGAGCCGAGGCGAAAGGACGGCGCGCCCGCAAGGGACAAAAAGCCGAGGGAGCGTGAGAGGTGATATGGCAAAAGTGACCGATGAACGGCTGGACCGGCTGATGGAGCAGTTGGAGACAGGCACGCAGGAGATATTCACCAGCGGCCGCTATGCGGCGTATCTCGCCGCCGTGTCCAAATTCCACCGTTACAGTTGCCGCAACACCATCCTCATTTTCATGCAAAGGCCCGCCGCATCTCATGTGGCGGGCTTTCACGCATGGAAAAAGGACTTCGGGCGCAGCGTCAGGAAGGGAGAGCGCGGCATTCAGATCCTCGCGCCCTGCCCCAAACGCAAGTGGATCGACAGGGACAAAATAGACGCTCAGACCGGTCAGCCGGTCAAGGACGAGGACGGAAACCCGGTACGGGAGAGCGAGATCATCACCATTCCCCGCTACCGCGTCGTCACCGTCTTTGACGTGAGCCAGACCGAGGGGCGCGAACTGCCGGCGCTCTGCGCGGACGAGCTGACCGGCGAGGTCGGTGACTACCGGCGCATCTATGACCGGCTGACGGCGTTTTCTCCCGTCCCCGTGAGCATTGAGCCGATCCAAGGCGCAAACGCAAAGGGCTATTTCAGCACTGCCGAGCAGCGCATCGTCCTGCGCCCCGGTATGAGCGAGGCGCAGACCGTCAAGACGCTCACGCATGAGATCGCCCACGCCATGCTCCACAATGCGGACCGGCTGCGGGAGAATGGAAAAAAGGCGCGCGGCGAGAAGGAGGTCGAAGCGGAAAGCGTCGCTTTCGTCGTCTGCCGGCACTTCGGCATCGACACCTCCGACTATTCCTTCGGCTACGTCGCGGGCTGGAGCGTGGGAAAGGAACTGCGAGAGCTGCACGACGCGCTCAACACCATCCGCAAAACCGCGGCGGAGATCATCGACGCCGTTGAGCCGCCTGCGCGGGAGCGCGGGCGAGAGGAAAAAACACAAACCCGTTAGGAGGCAGTATGAACGATTACGAAGAACGCAGGCAGGCCCGCATCGACCGATACCGGGAAAGGGCGGAAAAGGCCCGTGCGGAAAGCGCCGAGCTCTCCCGCCGTTCCAGCGAGATGGCGTCCGCCATCCCGTTCGGCCAGCCGGTCCACGGCGCGGCGGACCGCCGCTGCCGCGAGCGCATCGGGCAGAAGATGGAGCAGGCCATCGCCGCGGATAAAAAGGCGCAGTATTACGAGGACAAGGCGGAGGCCGCGGAGCGCAGCCGCGCCATTTCCTCGGACGATCCCGAAGCGGCCGCCAAGCTGACCGACAAGCTCGAACAGGCGGAAAAGGCGCAGGCATACATGAAAAACGTCAACGCCTATTACCGCAAACACGGCACCTGTCAGGGCTGCGAGGGCATGAGCGATGAGCGGGCCGCGGAGCTGGACGATCAGGTGAAAAACGGCTGCTCATGGGAGCGCGCCCCCTTTCCGTCCTATGCGCTCTCAAACAACAATCAGGAGATACACAGGCTTAGGGGACGCATCAGGCAGCTCACCGAGGCGCGGGAGCTGGGCTATCGGGGCTGGGAATTTGACGGCGGCAAGGTCGTCGCCAACGCGGACAAAAACCGCCTGCAAGTCTTTTTTGACGACGTTCCCTCCGCCGAGACAAGGCAGACCATGAAGAACTTCGGCTTTCACTGGGCGCGGAGCGAGGGAGCGTGGCAGCGTCAGCTTACCGACAACGCCATATACGCCGCCTGTCATATCAAGGCCATTGAGCCCAGGGACGGCAGCGATCCCGTCAAGCTCCAGCCGAAGCGAAGCGCGAGAAACGAACAGCAGCGTTAGGAGGTACGCCAGAATGGAAAACGTGCGCATGAAGGAGATCGAAGTTTTCGGCATCCCCGCCCTGTTCACAGACCGGAGGATCGCCCGCAATGCAGTCTACCCCGGAATGTACCGCTACGAGCTGGAAAGCAGCGGAGAGGCGCCGGACAGTCCCCGCCGTCTGACCGATGCGGCGACGGACGGCTTTCTCGGCACGGTGCTCACCCCCATTCCCATCCCCATGAGCAACGGCCGGCGGGAGATCGAGCCGGGAGAGCTGTTTTTGGACGTCGAGGCCGGAAGCTATACCCCCGAGGAATTTGAAAGAAAGTACCTCTCCCCAAGCCGCGCCAACGGTGAACGCTATGGAAAAGCCGATTGATCTTTTAGAGCACCTCGCCCGCATCGTGCGGGAAAACACGCTGCATTATCAGTCGGACTTTTCCTACGATGAAAGGGCCTTGCGGCAGGCAGCCGCAGCGCAGGACGCGGCTGACCGCACCTTTTACTGGATGAGCCGTCCCAACGGGACGTGGTGCGTCCGGGAACGCGAGGTGTTCATCCGCGGCAGCGGCGCACATACCATTTGGACGCACTATGCCGACGAGCCGGAGCAGATAAGCGGCATCAAGGCGTACCGCGTTGCGGTAACGGGCATAGAGGACGGCAAGGTGATGGGTACGCTCCGCGCCCTCAATTATGCGGAGCAGGTGCGGCGCGTACTCGCCCATTCCGTACCGGTCACGGCGATCACGCTGACCTACGAAAGCGGCTGTGTGAACACCTTTCCCATCGAGCGCCAGTATCCCGAGCGGATAAGGCCGTTTTGCCATAC
>CAVKBJ010000050.1:0-12912 GCA_963654505.1 Lachnospiraceae bacterium | reverse complement strand
ACGCCGGGGCCCATGGTGGAGGCGGCGACGCAGGACTTGATATACTGGCCCTTGGCAGCGGCGGGCTTGGCCTTGACGATAGCGCCCATGAGAGCGTTGAAGTTCTCGGTGAGCTTCTCGGGGCCGAAGGAGACCTTGCCGATGGGGCAGTGGATGATGTTGGTCTTATCGAGACGGTACTCGACCTTACCGGCCTTGACCTCCTTGACGGCCTTGGCCACGTCGGGTGTGACGGTACCGGCCTTGGGGGAGGGCATCAGGCCCTTGGGGCCGAGAACTTTACCGAGACGGCCGACGACGCCCATCATGTCGGGAGAGGCGACGACAACGTCGAAATCGAACCAGTTTTCTTTCTGAATCTTCTCGACCATGTCCATCTCGCCGACGTAATCAGCGCCGGCTTCCCTGGCGGCGTCCGCCTTGTCGCCCTTGGCAAAGACGAGCACGCGGGCGGTCTTGCCGGTGCCGTTGGGCAGGACGATCGCGCCGCGGACCTGCTGGTCGGCGTGACGGGAGTCAACGCCTAGCTTGACGTGCAGCTCGACGGTCTCGTCGAACTTCGCGGAAGCGGTCTTGCAGATCAGGCCGAAGCCCTCTGCGGCATCATACTGGGTATTCTTTTCGATCTGCTTGGCAGCATCCTGATACTTTTTACCTCTGAACATTTCCGTATACCTCCCTTACTCTTCGACCACGACGCCCATGGAACGCGCGGTGCCGGCGATCATGCTCATCGCGGACTCGAGAGACGCGGCGTTGAGGTCGCGCATCTTCATCTCGGCGATCTTCTGCACGGAGGCCTTGGAAATGGTGGCGACCTTGGTCTTGTTGGGGACGCCGGAACCGGACTCGATGTTGCACTCCTTCTTGATCAGGACCGCAGCGGGGGGAGTCTTGGTGATGAAGCTGAAGGAACGGTCGGCATACACCGTGATGACGACGGGGATGATAAGGCCCATGTCGTTCTTGGTGCGCTCGTTGAATTCCTTCGTGAAGGCCGCGATGTTGACGCCGTGCTGACCGAGCGCGGGGCCGACAGGGGGCGCGGGAGTTGCTTTACCAGCGGGGATCTGCAGCTTAACGTAGCCGACTACTTTCTGTGCCATTTTAGGCACCTCCTTGATTATAAATGTGGTAACGGCCGCCCCAAAGGCGGGCCGCCCTTGGCGAGACGCGGGGCGTCTCTCCCACTTTGCCGGGATACCGGCTCATCGCTTTTGGCGGGCTTTGCTTATTTTTCGACCACCTCGACCTGATCGAGCTCCAGCTCGACAGGCGTTTCACGGCCGAACATGGAAACGACCACGCACACGCGGTTCTTCTCCGGCTCAATCTCTTCGACCGTGCCGAGGAACGTGGCCAGCGGGCCGTCAGTGATCTTGACCTGATCTCCGACGTTGTAGGCCACGACGATTTCGCGGCGCTCCATGCCGAGGGCCAGGACCTCATCCTCCGTCAGGGGGATGGCGTTGTTGGCGCTGCCGACAAAGCCGGTCACGCCGCGGATATTGCGGATCAGATGCCAAGTGTCGTCCGTCATGACCATCTTGACCATCACGTAGCCGGGGAAAGTCTTGCGCTCGACCTCCTTCACCGCGCCGGACTCCGTGACCTCGGTCACCGTTTCCATGGGGATCTGGATGTCGAGGATCATGTCCTCCAAATGACGGTTTGCCACAAACTTCTCGATGGCGGTCTTGACGGCATTTTCATAACCGGAATAGGTATGGGCAACATACCACTTCGCGTTTTCAGCCATTGCCTGCGCCCTCTTAGCCGGCGAACACGCCGAGCAGGGACTTGACGGCCAGCATGGCGACGGCATCAAAGATCCAGATGCAGGCGCCCACGCACAGCGAGCAGAGCAGCACCGTGCCGGTGTTCTTCGCCGTTTCCTTGCCCGTGGGCCAAACGACCTTTTTCAGTTCGCTTTTCATTTCGCGGAACCACTTGCCGCGATCTTTTTTCTTCTCTTCTGCCATTGCTACACTACCTTTCC
Organism: Lachnospiraceae bacterium; assembly: GCA_963654505.1. GTDB lineage: Bacteria > Bacillota > Clostridia > Oscillospirales > Oscillospiraceae > Hominicoprocola. The sequence goes on along the minus strand of CAVKBJ010000050.1, from coordinate 10,913 downwards.
TAACTTACTTGGTTTCGGTATGAACGGTGTGCTTTTTGCAGAAGCGGCAATACTTGTTCAGCTCAAGCTTGTCCGGGGTATTCTTCTTGTTCTTCATCGTATTGTAGTTTCTCTGCTTGCACTCGTTACATCTCAGAGTGACCTTCACGCGCATAACGGCACCTCCTTATTATGGCAGCTCCCTGCTTTGCGGGACCGCCGATTGCCTCCCTGCTCTTGAATTTAGAGCGGCTTCCTCGTGACGCGAAAAGCGAAAAAGCGCACAAAAAGAAAAGCCCTCTTTCACAGGTAAGTAGAATATTAACACAAGGCAGGTCTTCCGTCAAGCACAAATTACTTGAAAAATGAGAAATTTTCTATATAATGGTGTCATTCCGAAATGCAAGAGGTTTTTGTATGAAGATCATGGCCATTGACTACGGCGACGCGCACACCGGCGTCGCCATCTCCGACGCGCTGCTTACGCTCGCGGGCTTTACTACCGTCGTCACCGCCTACCGACCCGAGGCGGTCGCCGAGGAAATTCGGAAGCTCATCGCCGCGCACGGCGTCACCGAGCTGGTGCTCGGACACCCGCTCAATATGGACGGCTCACGCGGCCCGCGGGCGGAGAAGGCGGAGGGCTTCGCTGCGCTGCTGCATGAGACCACGGGCCTCCCTGTCACGCTTTGGGACGAGCGGCGCACGACCATCGACGCGCACAATATCCTCATGGCGGGCGGCAAAAATGCCAAGCAGCGCAAAAAAACAGTGGACGCGGTCGCCGCGAGCCTGATGCTCGAAGGCTACCTCACGTTCAAAAGTCGGCAGAAATAGGACGAGGCGTAGGAATGCTCTTTTACGGGTTTCCGTAAAAGAGCATTCCTTTTATCTGTTGCTTCGCTCACAGCAGCGCGATCAGCGCGTCCGCGTCCTCGCTGCGCGTCGCCCACGAGGTGCAGATGCGCATGACGGTGTGCGTGTCGTCGAATTTCTCCATGAAGCCGAGCGTGGCGTGCTCCTCGAGCCGTTTGAGCTGCTCGTTCTCCAGCACGAGGAAGATCTGGTTGGTGGGGTTCGGACAGAAGAGCCGATAACCCTTTTCCGTCAACGCCGCGCGGATGCGATCAGCGGTCTCGACGGCATTGCGGCTGATGTCCCAATACAGCCCGTCGGTGAAAAGCGTGTCGAACTGCACACCGAGCAGCCGCCCTTTGGCCAGCAGCGCCCCGTGCTGCTTGACGATGGTGAGGAAATTCGAGGGCATCCCGCCGTGCGGGAACACGACCGCCTCGCCGCACAGCGCACCGACCTTCGTGCCGCCGATGTAGAACACGTCGGTCAGCGCGGCGACGTCCTGCAAAGTCGCGTCCGCGCCCTTTGCGGCAAGGCCGTAGCCGAGCCGCGCGCCGTCAAGAAAGAGGGGGATGCGGTACTCCGCGCAGACCTCGTGCAGCGTGGAAAGCTCCGCTTTTGTGTAGAGCGTGCCGTACTCCGTCGGGTGCGAGATGTACACCGCGCCGGGGAAGACCATGTGCGCGTAATTCCCGTCGGCGTAGAAGGTTTGCAGATAATCTCGCACGGCAGCGGCGGAGAGCTTGCCGTCCGTGTGCGCGAGCGCGAGCACCTTGTGCCCGCCGCGCTCGATGGCGCCCGCTTCGTGGACGTTGACGTGCCCGCTCGCCGCGGCGATCACACCGTCGTAGGGGCGCAGCAGCGCGTCGAGCACGACCTGATTGGTCTGCGTGCCGCCGACGAGGAAGAAGATTTCCGCCTCGGGGCAGCCGACGGCCGCGCGGATCTTCTCCTTCGCGCGCTCGCAGTAGGGGTCGAAGCCGTAGCCCGCGAGCTGCTCGAAATTGGTCTGCGCCAGCCGCTCCAAAATTTTCGGGTGCGCGCCCTCGGAATAATCGTTGACAGAATACAGCATAAAATTTCCTCTTTTTACTTTCTGAATTTTCTGAGCGCTTCCGCCATGATCGGCTGGCGCAGCAGCAGGCTCACGCCGAGATAGACCGCGCAGCCCACGACGCCCGTAAAGCCGCACTTGACGACGAGCAGCAGCTTGCTGTCGTCCGCCGTGACGAGCAGCGCGTGGCCGCCGTAGAGCACGAGCGACATCGCCGCCGTTGCGGCAAGCCCCTTAGCGAGCGGGATCAGGCGCACGATGCCCGTGCCGCGGAAGAGCTGGCAGATCATCGCCAGCGCGCCGAGCGTCAGCGCGATGGAGGTCGCCGCCGCCACGCCGGTATCCGTGTAGAACACGCGGTTGAGCACGACGTTCAGCGCCAGCACGCCGAGGTTGATGAGCAGCGGCACGAGCGTTTTCTTCATCGCGTAGTACGCCTTGTTCAAAAGGTCGAGCACGGCGAACGCGCTCATGCCGAGGGCGTAGCGGGCGAAGATGCTGCCCGTCATGGCTGTGGACTCGGCGGTGAAGCTGCCGCTTTCGAAGATCACGCGGATGATGTCCGTGCCGAAAGCGGACATCATCGCGCAGACGGGGAAGATGAACAGGAGCGTATTTTCCGTCACGTTCCAGATATAGCCGAGATAGCCCCTCGTGTCGTCCTTTGTGAACTCGCGGTTGAAGCGCGGAAACATGACCGCGCTGATGCTGTAGAGCACGCTCGTCGTGAGCGGCGTGAAGAGCTTGTCGGCATAGTAGAAGGCGCTCACCGCGCTGTCGTTGAAGGAGGTGGCGGTCGAGGTGTCGATGAGGTAGCAGAACAGGAACACCGAGGTCGTGAGGACCGTGACGAGCGCGGTCTTGAAATAGGCGCCGATATAATCCGCCCCACGGTCGAGCACCGGGCGGTAGACGTAATGCTCCTTCCTTGCGTAGGGGATGCTCATGCCGAGCTGGAGAAGCCACGCGAACGAGCTGGCGACGACCACGCCCAAAATGCCCCACCGCGCGCCCAGCGTGAGCAGGAACACGGCGAGAAAGGCGTTGTAGGGGATGCTCATGCTGCCCTGCAGCTCGTAGTGGTCGGTCGCCTGAAAGATGGCGACGTTGAGGTAGGCCGCCGCCACGACCGGCAGTGCGCAGGTCATGATGCGGATGTAGCTTACCAGCCGCGGCAGTTCCTCCGCATCGGTATCCCAAAGCATACCGACGAGCGGCGTGGAGGCGAGGAGCTGCCAGAGCGCGACCACGGCCAGCGCGCCGAGCAGCGTCAAGGTCATGAGATTGTTCGCCGCGCGTTCGCCGCGCGCGCGGCCTGCGGAAAATTCCCTCGTGAGGATCGGCACCGCCGCGATGCACAGCGCATAGCAGACGGTCGTAAAGAGGTAGAGCGTCGAATTGTAGGACGCGGTGTAGAGGTTCGCGTCCACACCGGTGCCGAAGATACTCGCCTGCACCATTTCGCGCACCACGCCGAGGAGTTTGGCAAAGAGCGTCAGCAGAAAGACGATGCTGATCGCGCCCGCCGTGCGGACGCCGGCTTTGACGTCCTTTTTCGGCGCGGCGGGCTCCGCCGCCTTTTCATCTTCCCGCAGGATCGCGCAGATCATCTCCTCGTTTGTGTCGAGCTTTCGGGAGAGCGCGTCCATGCGCTCCCGCACGCGCGCGGCCTGCTCCGCTCCGTTTTCGAGCACGCGCGCGGCCTCCGACTCGAAAGCCTCCGCCGTGTAGCCGTCCCGCGTGCTGAGCTTATCAAGCCCCACGGAATTGAGGAACGCCGTGCACTTGGGGTCGTAGGAAATGCCAATGAGCGGCACGCCCATGATGGCCGCGTAAATGAGCGAATGGAGCCGCACACCCACGAGCAGATCCATGCAGCCGATGATCGAGAGCATATCCTCGGAAAGATACTTCTCGTCCAGACAGACCGCCGTATCGTCGGGGAGCTGCGAGGCGATATGGCGGCACACCTCGCCGTCCTCCTCATAGTGGAACGGGATAAGCACCGACTGCGCATTGAAGGTTTCCTTGAGCCAGCGGATCGAGCGAAGCACCTCCGCGACAAAGCAGCTGTCGCGGTTCCGCTCGCGGATGGCCCAGCCGACGATGGGCCGGCCGTCCTGCGTCACGCCCGCTCGGCGCAGGATCTCCGCTCCCACCGCCGTATCCGCCTTTTTCATGCGGATGACGGGGTCCGCCGTGATGACGACGCGCTCCGCCGGAACGCCGATCTCCGCGAGCAGCGCCGCCGAGCGTTCGTCGCGCACGACGATGCCGTCCGCGCGGCGGAGCGCCCGCGCCGTGGCGCGGCGGTCGAGCGCTTTCTCGATGGGGCCGATGCCCTGTGAATAGATGAATACCTTTTTCCCAAGCAGCTGCGCGAAGCGAATGATGGAAAGGTAGTAGTGCAGGCTCTTGCTGCTTGTCACGTCCTGAAGCAGGCTGCCGCCGCCGGAGATGAGCATATCACAGTGCCGAACTGCCCACATGATCGCCCGCGGCGACATACGCTCCACTGCGTCCACGCCGTATTTCTCGCGGGTGGATGCGGGATCGTGCGAGAGAACCGTCAGCGAGCAGTCCGGAATGCGCTCGCGCAGCGAGGTGACGAGCGTGCGCAGGATGGACTCGTCGCCGATGTTATCAAAGCCGTAATAGCCGGAAATGAGGATATTATACATTCTTTTCCACCCCGCAGACCCTGCGCACGGCACGGTAGATCAGCTCGGCAAGCAGAACGAGCGCAAGGCCGATGAGCAGTCCGAACAGCACGCCCCAGCCGGTGCGCAGAAGGCTGATGAGAAGTGGCGTGCGGATGTGCAGAAAGGTGTTGACGACGCTCACAAGGCCGATGGTCATGCCTAGACCGAACACCATCGGAAGAAAGCGCATCCCGCGGCGCAGCGACCAGATGAACAGCAGCAGCATCGGCCAGCCGACGATCATCTCCTTCGTGCGCGGGCGGATGACGAGCGTATTTTCCAGGAAGTTGCGGAACGCCAGCTCCGTGCCGGAGGTCGTCGCGGAGTTGCCGGTGCGGTAGATGTAGTAGACAAACACCAGCAGCATGAACGCCGCCGCGACGGCGATGAACACGACCGCGAGGAACCAGCCGAGCTGCATCGGCGTTTTCATCAGCCCGGAGAAATAGCCGATGAAGCGCCGGACGCGCCCCCGCTCCCCGCGCGGCCCGACGTGGGTGAGCACGGCGGCGCGCGCGCCGGTCTCCTCATAGGCAAAGACCAGCAGATAGGCCAGCACGAACAGTCCGATGGGAATGAGCTGCATGAGCTTCACGCCGCGGTAGAGGTCGATCTCCAAAATATAGGAGAGCTGCGAGAGCGCGGCGGCGGCGAGCAGCGAGCCGCAGAGCGACGCCGCAATCGCGGATAGCGCCGTGACCATGCTGCCGCCGAGCAGCCTTCCGAAGCCGGGACGTGGCTCCGCGCTCCGCTTTTCTGCCAGCACACGGCATAGACCGACCGCCGTGATCGACGGCATCACGATGCCGCCCGCCATCGACAGCAGTATTAGATAGGACGCGGGCTTCAAAACGGCGAGCCCCGCCATGCCGAGCGCCGCGAGCGCGAACAGAATAAGCGAGGTGCGGCGGCTGACAAGGAAAAAGAGATCGAAGAGCAGCGCCAGAAGCGCCGCCGTGCCAATCCCCTGCACAACGCGCAGGGCCATGGAGGGAGTCTCCAGCTCCATCGCGGGAACCGTGGCGCGCGTGTAGCCCATCGGCTCGAGCCGCGCGTCGAGGTCGAGGATCATCTTTTCATAGGCGGCGGGGTCGGTGATATAGGTCCACTCCGTCTCGTCCGCGTCCCAGCTCACGTCGTTGTCCGGTTCGAGGATCATCTTGAGCCATACCACCTTGCAGTTGCGCTCCACGATGGCGCGAAAGAACGAGTTGGTGATCTCCTCCGGTCCCTCGTAACCGCAGTAGGCGTAGCGGTTCTGAATGTAGCCCCACTCGTTGAACACACGGACGCCGTGGTAGTCGATGCTGTCAAGCAGTTCCTCGACGCCGGGCCAGACGTTATTCTGGCTCTGGTCATTCTGCTCGACCATTGCGACGCTCGCGCCGCTCTCGCGGAGATACTGCGCGAGCAGATCCCGTCCTTCTTCGCTCTCATGGCCCACCAGCTCGTCGCCGCCGTTCATGAAATACGGAGAGTCGTAAGATTTGAGCACCTCAATGTACGCCTGCGCGAAACGCGCGCCGTTGAGATCCTTCGTCGTCTCGGTGCGCGGCACGATCTGATAGCCGTGCTCCTGGAGCAGCGCGGCGATGTCCGGCCAAATGCCGAGACGCAGGTTCAGCAGCTTTTCGCCCTTCGCTCCGTCGGGCTGCTGGGCGAGGAAAATGAAGCCCTTCTCTCCGTCGCGGTAGGTCTTTGCGGTGAAATTCTCCACGCGGGCGGTGAAAGCGTCCATGACCCAGTCGAATGCCTCCGCCGTGTCGGTACACACGATGGCGTCGCTCACGTCCGTGCTCGCCTTGATCCAGCCGGCGACCTCGTCAGGATAACTCGCCTCCCAGCCGAACAGCTTCGCCGCGTCCTTGACCGTCATGGCGTGGATGGGGATGCCCGCGCTCCCGTCGAGACCGAGCGCGGTTGCCTCCGCGACCGTGGCCTTGCCGATGCCGAGAGACGCGAAAAGATCCAGCCACTCGCCCTCGGAGCGCGTGGACTGACTTGCCATATAGCGCACGCTCGAATAATCGAGAATATAGTCATAGTACTTGTTGCTTTCCTCCGCCCCCGCACGCGCCGCGAGCGGCAATAGCGAGACCAGCAGTCCAATCAGGGCGATCAACACAAGAAAGCGGTCTTTTTTCAGTATGTTTTTCATCTGTGCTTCTCCTTCGCGCGGCCGTGCGCACGCCCCGTCGAACCCGTTTCGGCGGAGCGCTGCGCCCCCATGACCGCAGGCTTTGCTTTCCGTTCGCATAATGCGCCAGAATAATCTCCACTATAGCACGCGCACAGCGGTTTGTAAACCTAAAAACAACGCCGGCCGGGACGTCCGCGCCAATCGGTGGTAATCGGTGGCAATCGGTGGCAATGCTACATTCCTTGTTGACAACGGCGCGAAAAGGAAGTATTATTTTGAGAAGTAGAAATGGTCTAACGGCCAGTGAAAAATAACGGAGGGTGGATAAGACCATGGGCAGGAAAGATAATATGAAACAGGCGATGTATGAGATGTTCGGCGTCGGCTCCGGTGGGGCAGAGAGCGCCGATCCCAAGCCCTCGGCTCCGGTCGTGCGCCCGGAAAAGGAACCGGAGAAGAAGGCTGTGGCTCCGACGGTCGTGGAGCGCCCGGTCGAGAAGCCCGCGGCGGATGCCAGCTATCTTGCGCGCGGGACGGCCTTTGAAGGCACCTTCCGCTCCGCGGGAGATGTGGAGATCGCCGGCGAGTTCAAGGGCGACCTGATCACGGAGGGGGCCGTGCTGCTCCGCTCCAATATCCAGAGCAACATTACCGCAGGCAGCCTGAATTTGGCGCAGTGTGCCCTAGTCGGCAACGTGATGGTCAGCGAAACGGTGACGGTCAGTCAGGGTTCCAAAATTTCCGGCAACGTGACCGCGAAAGAGCTTCTCTGTGCCGGTGAGATCACAGGCGATCTGAACGTCAGCGGCAACACCACGCTGGAGGAGAAGGCGCGGATCAACGGCAGCGTGACCACCGGCACTATGGCGATGGTGAAGGGCGCCGTGATCAAGGGCAGCATCGAAATGAAGAACGGCGCGGCGGTATAAGCGCGCATGGGGAAGGAACGGACTCGGAGAGACAGGATGCCGTTCCCCCGAAAAAGGGAGTCCAAAGCATGGAATATAACGTTAACGACCGGGCACTGCGCGGAGGCGCGGCATCAGCCGTCCACGCCCGGTGCCCGGTGGGATTTGAAGAAAGCAAAGTGGGCACGGAAACGAAGAAAAAGAGCTACGTTGGCAGCGTCCTCTTTTTCAAGCACGTGATCCTCGCCGTCGTGATCGTGTCGATCGCCGTTCCGACCTCGCTGGCCGTCGTATTCGGCGTGGAGTTACAGGAACTGCGGCAGCAGACGACGGCTCTGCGTACCCAGCTGAGCGAGATGGCGACGGAGCTTCAGGCGGCGGAGCAGAGCGCGGCGGAGGAAACGGCGACGACGCCCACCGGCAGCGGCCCGCAGCAGCCGGAGGTTCCCGCCTACACGGCTCTGTACCCGGAGCTGTACGCGGAGCCCGCGGACTACGCCTCGGACGATGCGGACAACAGGGTCTACCTGACCTTTGACGACGGCCCCTCCGAGCGGACGGACGAGATTCTTGCCATTCTTGAAAAGTACGGCGTCAAGGCCACTTTCTTCGTGATCGCCGCGGACGGCGAGGAGGATCTCCAGCGGATGCGGAACATCGTGGCCGCGGGACACACGCTGGCCATTCACAGCTACAGCCACAATTACCGGCAGATCTACGGCTCTGTGGAGGCATATTTGGAGGACTTCAATCAGATGTACTGCCAGATCGAGGAGGCCACCGGCGTGAAGCCGCAGATCTTCCGTTTCCCCGGCGGCAGCATCAACAGCTACAACAACGGCATTTATCGGGAAATCATCGCGGAGATGACTCGCCGCGGTTTCGTGTACTTTGACTGGAACGTCGCCAACGGCGACGCGGCCACCAACACCACGCAGCCGGCAAGTACACTGGCGGCGAACGCGCTCAAGGGCGTCGGCACCACCCGCCGCGCCATCATTCTGATGCACGACAGCACCGTCAAGACCACCACCGTTGAGGCGCTTCCCTCCATCATCGAGGGGTATCTTAACGCGGGCTATTCCTTCGCCCCGCTGACGGCGGCGACAAAGCCCATCTCTTTCAGCTATCTCGACTGAAATGAACAAACGCCCCGGCCGCTTTTCGCGGCCGGGGCGTTCTTTTTATGATTGGTTCAGAACCGTCCGCCCTTGACGCGGAAGGTCATCTCCGGCTTTTTGATGCTCACCTTGGTATCGCTCTCGACCGACTCGGTCAAAAAGGCGTTGCCGCCGATCACCACGTTGTCGCCCACCTCGGTCTCGCCGCCGAGCAGCGTCGCGCCGGCGTAGATGGTCACGCCGCTGCCGATCTTCGGGTGGCGGCGCGGCGCCTGCGCGCTGTGGTGCAGGCCCGCGGGCGACATCGCGCCGAGCGTCACGCCCTGATAGAGCTGCACACGGTCGCCGATAATGGTCGTCTCGCCCACGACCACGCCGGTGCCGTGATCGATGGCAAAATACTCCCCGATGGTCGCGCCGGGGTTGATGTCGATGCCCGTCTGCGAGTGGGCGTACTCGGTCATGATGCGCGGGATCATCGGCACCTTCTCGAGATACAGCTCGTGGGCGATGCGGTAGATGAAGATGGCGAACATCCCGGGGTAGGAGAGAATGATCTCCTGCCGGCTGGAGGCCGCCGGGTCGCCGTCATAGTTGGCGGCGAGATCCTTGAGCAAAAGGTCCTGAATGTGGGGCAGGCGCTCGAGCATCGCGCAGCAGACCTCCGAAGCGCGGCGCGCGCCCTCCTCGCCCTCGGACATGACCAGCTCGACCTGACGCAGGAGCTTGTCGTACACGTGCCCCATGAGCAGCGCGCTGTACTGCTCCGGGGGCAGCTTGAGCAGATCGCGGTCGCCGTAGTAGGCGGGAAACAGGATTTTCTGAAAGTCCCGGATGATCTCGATGACCGCCGCGCGGCTCGGCAGGCGCAGCGCGTCGCCGTACATCAGAATATCGCTTTTCTGATAATTCTCCGCCACCTGCGCGGCGGCGGACTGAATGATGCTGTTTTTATCGGACATACTTATTCCCCCTGATACATTGGCGTGGACAGATAGCGCTCGCCGCCGTCGGGCAGCAGCGCGATGATATTCTTCCCAGCGTTCTCCGGCCGGAGTGCGAGCTGCGTCGCCGCCCAGAGCGCGGCCCCCGCGGTGATGCCGACAAGCACGCCCTCGCACGCGACCATGTCGCGCCCCGCGGCGTAGGCGTCCTCCTCACGGACGCGGACGATCTCGTCGATGAGCGAGACGTCCATATTCTTCGGAACGAAATTCGCCCCGATGCCCATGAGCCCGTGCGCTCCCGCCTTGCCGCCCGAGAGCAGCGGCGAACCGGCGGGCTCGACCGCGACGAGCCTGACGTTCGGGTCCTGCTCGCGCAGATACCTTCCCGTACCGGAGAAGGTGCCGCCCGTGCCGATGCCCGCCACGAAAATATCCACGCGGCCGTCGGTGTCGCACCAAAGCTCAGGGCCCGTGGTGAGATAGTGCGCCTCGGGGTTCGCGGGATTGTCGAACTGCGAGGGAATGAAGCTCTTCGGCGTTGCCGCCGCCAGCTCCTCCGCGCGCTTCACCGCGCCCGCCATGCCCTCGGCGGCGGGCGTGAGCACCAGCTCCGCGCCGTAGGCGCGCAGAAGGCTCCGCCGCTCCACGCTCATGCTCTCGGGCATCGTGAGGATCACGCGGTAGCCGTGGACCTTCGCCATCGCGGCAAGGCCGATGCCGGTGTTGCCGCTCGTCGGCTCGATGATGACGCTTCCCGGAACGAGCTGCCCCTCCGCCTCCGCGCGCTCGATCATGTGCTTCGCCACGCGGTCCTTGGCGCTGCCCGCCACGTTGCAGCATTCGAGCTTGGCAAGGATATGTGCCCTCAGACCGTGCTTTTGTTCGTAGCGACACAGCTCCAGCAGCGGGGTATTGCCCGCTAATTCGGCGACGGAATGAAAAATACGCATGGGGATGCTCCTTTCCTGAAAGTGCAGATAAAATAATAAAATATTATATGCGCCGGTCAGGCGTATTGCAAGCCCTTTTCCCGCCGCGGCCAAAAAAGCGGCAAAAATGTAAAAATACCCCTTGCATTTTCCCGGCCCCTGTGCTATGATACACAAGCTGTCCGAAAGGATACGCGCCGTTAGCTCAGCTGGATAGAGCGTCTGGCTACGGACCAGAAGGCCGGGGGTTCGAATCCCTCACGGCGTACCAAAACTCC
>CAVKBJ010000049.1:0-9054 GCA_963654505.1 Lachnospiraceae bacterium | reverse complement strand
TTCCCCGCGAGCGTCGATTTCACCGCCGACCTGCACTCGATGGGCCAGTACATCCAGCAGGGCGAGCGCACGCTGATGGAGACCGTCGTCCGCTTCGCGCCCGACCCCGAGCAGCTCACCGTCCCCTTTGACGAGGGCAACGGCGACGGGCTGAACTTCCTCGCGGGCAAAACGATAGACTTCATCAACCGTCAGGCGATGGACGGCACGCTCCTCGCCCACCTCGAGGGCGGCGTTCCGAACCTCATCGTCACCACCGGCGAGCGCAATGCCCATACTCTCGGCGAGCTGATCTACTTCTTCGAGTTCGCCTGTGGCCTCTCCGGTTATCTTCTCGGTGTGAACCCCTTCGATCAGCCCGGCGTCGAGGCCTACAAGAAAAATATGTTCGCGCTGCTCGGCAAGCCTGGCTACGAGGCCGACGGCGAAGCCCTGCGCGCCAAGCTCGCAAAGTAAAAAAGGAGAAGCGCCATGAAAGCTGTCCTCATGCGCGTCAAGCGCGCCAGCGTCACCATCGACGAAAAAGAGACCCGCTCCATCGGCAAGGGCTTTCTGATCCTCCTCGCCGTCACGCACGACGATACCGAGGCTCAGGCCGTCAAGCTCGCCGACAAGCTCTGCTCGCTCCGCCTTTTTGAAGACGCGGAAGGCAAGATCAACCTCTCGCTCGACGAGGTCGGCGGCGAGATCATGATCGTCTCGCAGTTCACGCTCTACGGCAATTGTCGCAAGGGCCGCCGCCCCGAATTTCTCAGCGCCGCCCGCCCCGAGACCGCCATCCCCCTCTACGAAAAATTCGTCTCCCTCGTCCGCGCCAAGGGCTACCATGTCGAGACCGGCGAGTTCGGCGCCTACATGGCGGTCGATTCCGTCAACGATGGCCCCTTCACCCTCATCGTGGACACCCGCGATCTGGAAGCTCCCAAATAAAAAACCGGAGGTACTCCCCATGAAAGTCATCACCACCGTCGTCGGCAGCCTCGGCACCAACTGCTACCTTGTCATCGACGAGGCCACGCGCGAGGCCGCGCTCATCGACCCCGCCGACTCCCCCGACGAGCTCTCCGCCCTTATCGAGCGCGAGGGCGTCACGCTCCGCTACATTTTCCTCACCCACGGCCACCGCGACCACACCTACGCCGCCCCCGCCATGCACGCGCGCTATCCCGGCGCGGCGGTCTATATCCACCGGCTCGACGCCGGCGGCTCCGGCATCTACCACTACCCCCTTGAGGGCGTGATTGACAACCTCAGCTACTACGACGAGGGCGACACCCTCCCCCTCGGTTCGCTGACCGTCTCCGTCCTCTACACCCCCGGCCACACCGCCGGCGGCGTGACGCTTAAAATAGGCGACGCCCTTTTCGTCGGCGACACGCTCTTCGCCGGCTCGATGGGCCGCACCGACCTTCCCGGCGGCGATATGCAGGAGGAGCTTGCCTCCCTGCGCCGCATCGCCTCGCTTGAGGGCGACTATGCCGTTTACCCCGGCCACATGGACGCCACCACCCTCGCGCGGGAAAAGCAGTTCAATCCCTATCTGCGCATGGCGCTGCAAAAATAAGGAGCGCTCCCCCGATGAAGCTCGAATTTCACGGACACGACGAAAAATACGCGGTCGAGCAGAGCCTGCTCACCCTTTTCCCCGGCGAGCGCCCCGTCTACGGCCCCATCACCCCCGCCGACGGGAGCGCCGCGCGCATCACGCTCAGCGAGGACGCGGACGCCGTCTGCGTCACGACCGAGCTGCGCCATGCCGACCGCTCTGCCGCCGGCTGCTACAGCTATCCCCTCTCCGGCACGGACTATGAGAAGGAGGGCCAGCGCCGCCATGCCCTCGGCCTGAGCTTTTTTCGCGCCGCGAAGGAGGTCCTCGGCGTCACGCCCGCGTGGGGCAGCCTGACAGGCGTGCGTCCGAGCAAGGTCGCCGCCGCGCTGCTGCGCGAGGGGAAGTCCTCCGCCGCCGCCCTCGCGGAGCTCGAGGAGGTCTATTCCGTCACGCCCCGGCGCGCCCGTCTCGCGCTCGAAGCCGCCGAGACCGGATTGCGCGTGCAGAGCGGCCTCGCCCCGAACGACATCTCCCTCTACGTCGGCATCCCCTTCTGCCCGACCCGCTGCGCCTATTGCAGCTTCGTCGCACAGAGCGTGGAGAAGTCCTTCGCCCTTGTCGAGCCCTACCTCGCCGCCCTTTTCGACGAGATCGAACACGCCGGCGCGACGGTGCGCTCCCTCGGCCTTTCCGTCAAGTCCTTCTACATGGGCGGCGGCACGCCGACCACCCTCACCGCCGGCCAGATGGACCGTCTGCTCACAAAATTGGAGCGGAGCTTCGACCTCTCCTCCCTCGCGGAGTCCACCGTCGAGGCCGGCCGCCCCGACACCATCGACCCCGAGAAGCTGGCCGTTCTCCGCGCCCACGGCGTCACGCGCGTCTCCGTCAACCCTCAGACGATGGAGGAAAACGTCCTCGCCGCCATCGGCCGCCGCCACACGCCGGACGATATCCGCCGCGCCATGCGCGAGGTGATGGCCGCGGGCTTTCCCCACGTCAACATGGACCTCATCGCGGGCCTTCCCGAGGATACGCCCGCGGGCTTCCGCCGCAGTCTGGACGAGGTCATCGCCCTCGGCGCGGACAATATCACCGTCCACACGCTTTCCCTCAAAAAGGGCAGCCGCATCACGCTCGAGGGCAGCCGCATTCCGTCGGCTCCCGAGGTCGCCGAAATGCTGGACTATGCCGACCCCGCCCTGCGTAAACATGGCTTTGAGCCTTACTATCTCTACCGCCAGAAGTATATGTCCGGCAGCTTTGAAAACGTCGGCTGGACGCTTCCCGGCGGCGAAGGGCTTTACAACATTTACATCATGGAGGAGCTGCACTCCATTCTCTCCCTCGGCGCAGGCGGCTCGACCAAGCTGGTCGGCGGCGGACTGATCCGCCGCGCCTTCAACGCCAAATACCCCCGCGAATACATCGGCCTCGCGGAAAAGCGCGCGGCCAACCTCGCGGCTTTTGCCGACTTCTACCGCCAGCAAGGAGCTTTATCATGATCTATCGAACTGATTCCTGCCGTCCCGCCGCGGACGACGCCGCGCCGCACTTCACCTATCGGGACTACTGCGAGAGCGCGGATATGCTCGCCTCCCGCTCGCACGATCTCCGGCCCGAGGTGCTGCTGATCCTCGGCAGCGGCCTCGGCTTTCTCGGCGACGCCGTGGCCGACCCCGTTTTCGTCGATTACGGCGACGTTCCCCACTTCCGCCCCTCCACCGCCCCCGGCCACAGGGGCCGCTTCGTGTTCGGCACGCTGAGCGGACGCCGCGTCGCGGTCATGCAGGGCCGTATGCACTGCTACGAGGGCTATACGATGGAGCAGGCGGCCTACGCCGTGCGAGTCGCGCGGCTGCTCGGCGTAAAGACGCTCCTTGTCACCAACGCCGCCGGCTGCGTCAACACCGGCTGGAACGCGGGCGACCTCATGCTCTTCACCGACCATATCAAGCTCTTTGACTTCGGCCCGCTCTGGGGACCGAATATCGACGAGTTCGGCACCCGTTTCCCCGATATGTCCTCGGTCTACACCCCGCGCCTGCGCGCCCTCGCCCGCGAGGCCGCCGCCGCGCATAATATCCCCCTGCGCGAGGGCGTCTATATGTACTTCCCCGGCCCGCAGTTTGAAACGCCCGCCGAGGTGCGCGCCGCGCGCGTTCTCGGCGCGGACGCGGTCGGTATGTCCACCGTGCCCGAGGCCATCGCCGCCGCCCACTGCGGGATGGAGGTTATGGGCCTCTCGCTGCTCACCAATATGGCCGCGGGCGTTCTCCCGCAGCCCCTCTCCGGCGCGGAGGTCAACGCCCGCGCCGAAGCCGCCGCCCCCGTGTTTTCGGAGCTTCTTCTCTCCTGCCTTCGATCTCTCTGATTTGGAAAGGGCCTTATCATGGCTGCTGAAAAAAAGCAATCCTTCCTCGGCGGAGCCGCCGTGCTTGCCTTCGGCATCGTCGCCGTCAAGCTCATCGGCGCGGTCTTCAAGATCCCGCTGCGCAACATTCTCGGCGAGGGCGGCAGCGCGGACTTCTCCAATGCCTACAACATCTACGCCACGCTCCTGACCATCTCCACCGCAGGGCTCCCCGTCGCGCTCTCCAAGCTCGTGAGCGAGGCTTACGCCCTTGGCCGCACGCGGCAGGCGCACCGCACCTTCCGCGTCTCGCTCTCGGTCTTTCTCCTGCTGGGCGTCGCCTCCTTCGCGCTGATGTGGTGGGGCAGCGACCTGCTCGCGGGCTTTCTCAATAACCCCCGCGCCGCCCACGGCATCCGCGCCCTCGCGCCCGCCGTCGTGTGCGTGGGATGCCTGTCCGCCTTCCGCGGCTACGCGCAGGGCCGGCAGTATATGACGCCCACCGCCGTCTCGCAGATCATCGAGGCCCTCTGCAAGCTCGTCCTCGGCCTCGCCCTTTCCGTATGGCTCCTGAAAAAGGGCCGGCCGGACTATATCGCCGCCGCGGGCGCCATCGCCGGCGTCACCGCCGGCACCATCCTCTCGCTCTTTTATATGGCCATCGACTACCTGCGCCACCGTCCCGCGCTGCGGCGGGGCGAGCGCTGCGCGCCGGACGGCGCGATCCTCCGCCGCCTTCTGGCCCTCGCCGTTCCCATCACGCTCTCGTCCTCGATGGTCTCCCTCATCACGCTCATCGACACCAAGCTCGTCCAGGGCCGCTTACAGGACGCCCTCGGCTACACGCTCGACCAGATGCGCGCCGTCTACGGCAACTACTCCGCCTGCATGGACCTTTATAATCTGCCCTCCTCGCTCATGGTCGCGCTCACCGCCTCGGTCATTCCCGCCGTCTCCGCCGCCGTCACGCGGCGCGACCGCCGCCAGACCGCCCGCATCGTGCGCTCGTCCCTGCGCGTCACGGCGCTGCTCGCCTTCCCGATGGGGCTCGGCCTCTGGTCGCTGAGCGAGCCGATCTTCCGCCTGTGCTACCGCAGCTACAACGGTGCCCTCGGCGGACAGCTGCTCGCCACGCTCGGCATCGCGAGCATCTTCGTCTGCCTCATGCTCATCACGAACTCCATTCTGCAAGCCTACGGCCGCGTCAGCATCCCCATCGCCACCATGCTTCTCGGCGGCGTCGTGAAGATCGTGCTCAACTATAATCTCGTCGCCATTCCCTCCGTCAATATCCACGGCGCGCCCATCGGCACGCTCGTGTGCTTCGCGCTCACCGCGCTTTTGAACCTCATCGCCGTCGCGCGCATCGCGCCCTTCCGCCTCAACTACCCCGGCTACTTCCTGCGCCCGCTTTTCGCCGCGCTCGTCATGGCCTTCGCCGCCCGCGGGACCTACGCCCTCGCCGCGCGCCTTTTTCTCGCCTCGGAGGAGGTCGGCACGCTCCCGCTCCTTCTGTGCGTGGGCCTTGCCGTCGGCGTCGCCGTGCTCGTCTACGGCGCGCTTGTGCTCGCCCTGCACTGCATCCGCCGCAGCGACCTTGAGCTGCTCCCCAAGGGCGACAAGCTCGCCCGGCTCCTGCATATTTCCTGAAAACCCCCGAAATCTCTTGAAAAATCGCAGAAAAATCTTGCAATAGGACAGAAGATATGGTAAATTTTGAAAGGAAAGAGACATACTCCCTACAGGACCTCATCGACATCCTCCGCATCCTGCGCGCGCCGGGCGGCTGCCCGTGGGACCGCGCGCAGACGCACCTCTCCGACCGCCGCAATTTTTTAGAGGAGGCCTACGAGGCCGCCGAGGCTTTTGACCGGGACGATCCCGCCGCCATGTGCGAGGAGCTGGGCGATATGCTCATGCAGGTCCTCTTCAATATCCACATTGAGGAGGATGCCGGCCGCTTCACGACCGGCGACGTGACCGACCACGTCTGCAAAAAGCTCATCTTCCGCCACCCCCACGTTTTCGGCGACACAGCCGTTTCGACGAGCGAGGAGGTCCTCGTGAACTGGGACGCGCTCAAGCGGCGGGAAAAGGGCCAGCAGACCACCGCCGACGCGATGGACGCCGTCGCCCGTTCGCTGCCCGCCCTCTGGCGCGCGGACAAGCTCCAGAGCAAGGCCGCCAAATCCGGCTTCGAGTTTGCCGGCGTTTCCGGCGCGCTCGCAAAGCTCGACGAGGAAACGCGCGAGCTGCGCGAGGCTGTGGAGAGCGGCACAAACTTCTTCGAGGAGCTTGGCGACGTGCTCTTTGCCGCCGTCAAGGTCGGCCGCTTCGTTGGCGTCGATCCTGAGGACGCACTGAACGCCGCCTGCGAGAAATTCATCTCCCGTTTCCGCGCGGTCGAGCGCGCCTGCGCCAATCGCGGCGCGGATATGTCCTCGCTCCCGCTCGACGAGCTCACGCGCCTTTGGAACGAGGCCAAGCACACCCGATGAATGAAAAACGCTTCGCCGTTTTTTATTTATAATCCGCCGGGCTCTCCGGCAAAATCAACAAACAAACAGGAGGCTACCCCATGAATAAGACCGAACTCATTGCTGCTGCCGCTGAAAAGGCCGGCGTTTCCAAGAAGGAAGCCGAGGCTGTCGTCACCGCCGCTTTTGACGCCATCGCCGCGTCCCTCAAGGACGGCGAAAAGGTCCAGCTCGTCGGCTTCGGCTCCTTTGAGGTCAAGACCCGCGCCGAGCGCATCGGTCGCAACCCCGCCACCGGCGAGGAGATCAAGATCGCCGCTTCCAAAATCCCGACCTTCAAGGCCGGCAAGGCGCTCAAGGACATCGTTGGCTAAATCCTTTTCGGGGGAGCGGCGCGCGCCGCTCCCCTGCTTTTATTTCCCCGAAAGGAGCATCCCCATGCGTCTTGACAAATATCTCAAGGTCTCGCGCCTCATCAAGCGCCGCACCGTGGCGAACGAGGCCTGCGACCTCGGCCGCGTCACCGTCAACGGCCGCACCGCCCGCGCGTCCTACGACGTAAAGACCGGCGACCATATCGCCCTCCGCTTCGGCGAGCGCACCCTCACGGTCGAGGTCCTCTCCGTGGCCGACAACGTCGGCAAGGCGGACGCCGCCGCGCTCTACCGCGAGCTGCCGAACGAATAACAGGAACCGTCATATTCCGGACACGCCTCCCATACACTCTCTGTGTATGGGAGATCATTTTTTCAGGAGGTTCCGTTATGCCCTACGACACCCTTTCCCCCGCTGCCGCCCACCGCGTCGAGCTGGACGGGCGCGAGCGTCTGGTCGTCTCCGGCGTGGACGACGTTGACCGCTTCGATGAAAACGAGATCGTCATGACCACCTCCGCCGGCACGCTCATCGTCACCGGCGAGGGACTGCACATCGGCAAGCTCAGTCTCGACGGCGGCGAGCTGCACGTTGACGGCCACATCGACTCGCTTCTCTACGAGGACTCCAACCGCCCCTCCGGCGGACTGCTCAGCCGCCTGCTCGGAGGCTGAGGCATGGGCATCGAGATCGGCGCGCAGCTGGACGCCCTCTGGCGCTCCCTTTTCCTCGGCGCGGCGCTGGCGCTGCTCTACGACGGCCTGCGCGCCCTCCGTATGCGCCGCCGCACCCGCCGCGCCCTGACGGACCTGCTCGACGCACTCTACTGCCTTTTCCTCGCCGCCGCCCTTCTCGCCTTCACGCTGCGCGTCGGACAGGGCGAACTGCGGCTCTATATGCTCGCCTTCGCCCTCCTCGGCGCGGTCATGAGCTTCACGCTCCTCTCGCCGCTTCTCCGCCCGCTCTGGGACTTCTGGGCTGGCTGCCTCTTTGCCTTCGCCCGCCTTCTGCGCGCGCCGCTCCTCCTTGCGAAAAAATATTATGGTAAACTGCACAAATCTGCCAAAAAGCTCTTTCTTTTTTCGCGCCGCACCCTTATAATAAAAAGCTACAGACGATCGGCGCGCCGCACCCGGCGCGCCGCCGAGCGAAAGGGGGCGGTCCGATATGGCGGAGGCAAAGGCCGCGCGCAAAAAAAAGCAGGGCGGCGGGATACTTCCCCAGCTGCTGCTTCTCACCCTGCTTCTCCTCATCGGCGCCCAAATTCTGACCCTCCGTCAGAAGATCGACAGCGCTGAGGCGGAAAAGCAGGCGCTCGCCGCGCAGCTCGAGCAGCAGCAGCGCGAGAACGACGCGCTCACCTCCGCGCTCGGCAAGGCCGACGATCCCGACTACCTCGAACAGCTCGCCCGCGAGCAGCTCGGCATGGTCTCGCCCGGCGAAAAGGTCTTTTACGACGTCAGCAATTAAAGCTCCATAACGCTCCAATAAGGGGACGGCGCGCTCGCGCCGTCCCCTCCTTTTCCCCGCGGCATAAAAAGGAGCCGCCGTCTCACGACAGCGGCCCAAGCGGGTGGGATATTGGAAAGCTTCCATGGACTATACTACCACCCTTGTCCACCCTTTGCAACAGGAGCTTTTGTCGAACGCCCCCGTCTCCGGTCGAAGCGTGTCGCGCCGCTCATTTTCGTCAAAATCACCAAATCAGAAAATTCACAATTTATCCTATTGGCTATTTTCCCTTTTCATGCTATACTTGGTAAAAGTGAAGAGGGAGTCGGCAAGGACTTCCTTTTTGCTTTCCCTACCCGCAGAAATTGAAAGGAGCGAACCGTTATGAAGTTCACATTTACCTGCAAGAAGATCTCCCTGAACGACTCCGTCAAGGCCTACGCCGAGAAAAAGATCGGCAAGCTGGAGAAGTATTTTAAGGAGGAACCCGAAGCAACTGTGACCTTCGCCGTGGAAAAGAAAAACCGCTGCATCGTCGAAGTGACGCTTCGCGGCGCCAACGGCACGCTGTTCCGCGCGGTCTGCGAGGACGCCGACGGCGATATGCGCGGCGCGATCGACGAGGCGGTCAGCCAGATCGACCGCAAGATCCGCAAGAACAAGACCCGCCTCGCCAGGAACCTGCGCAGCGACGCCATCGTGCCCGAGGTCCCCGAGGAGTTCGACATTCACGAGGAGCGCGAGTTCGACATCGTGCGCACCAAGCGCTTCACCGTCAAGCCCATGAGCGTGGAGGAGGCTATTTTGCAGATGAACCTGCTCGGCCACAGCTTCTTCGTCTTTCGCAA
>CAVKBJ010000048.1:0-9324 GCA_963654505.1 Lachnospiraceae bacterium | reverse complement strand
GAGGGAAGCCCGCAAGGGCTTCCCTTTTGTCATACTCTCGCCGGCTTTTTCATAGACTGCACCAACAACATACATTGAGGTGTACGCTATGGAAAAAAGTCAGAACTACGTGGAGCTTTGGGGCATCGCAAGCGCGGCCCCCTCCTTTTCGCACGAAAACCACGGGGAGAGCTTCTACCGTTTCCCTCTGCGCGTGGAGCGGCTGTCCGGCCAGTCCGATCTGCCGGTCATCCTCGCCCCCTCCTCCCTGCTGGAAACGGTTCCGGTCTCGGCGGGCACGCCTCTGCGCGTGACCGGACAGCTCCGCTCGTTCAACAACCGCAGCGGGCACGGCAGCCGTCTCGTCATCTCCACCTTCGCCCAGTCCATCGAGCCATGTGACGGCGAACATTTTAACCGCATCCTGCTCTCGGGCGTGCTCTGCAAGCAGCCGACGCTGCGGCGCACACCGCTCGGGCGCAGTATATGCGACATGATCCTCGCCGTCAACCGGCGCTACGGGCGCGCGGACTACCTGCCCTGCATCGCGTGGGGGCAGGTCGCCGCCAGGGTCTCGGAGATGCGGGTCGGCGACCGTCTGACGCTCGAAGGGCGCGTACAGAGCCGCACCTACATCAAGCAGACCGACGCGGGCAGCGAGGAGCGCACCGCCTACGAGGTATCGGTCATGCAGCTTCTTTTGGAGGATGAAGATGGAATGCCTTAAAAGGCGTTCCATCTTTTTGTATAAACTTTACAAACCAAAGCCTACTTATTTAGAAAATTTATCAATGAAAGTGTTTACAATTCTCCTCTATGGTGATAAAGTCCTATATTGCTATGCGGAAAGCACGGCGAACGCAAGATAACAAGATAAAGTGAGTTTGAACAAATGGCAAGAATTTTTATGCTCAAGGGCGACGTCAACCGCCCCGGTCATGTGGATATTCCCAAGGAGTCGACCACGCTGCGCGAGATCGTGGAGCAGCTCGGCGGCGGCATGGCAAACGGAAAACGCTGCAAGGCCGTGCAGATTGGCGGCCCCAGCGGCGGCCTTCTGTCTGCCGAGCAGCTTGATCTTCCGCTGCATTTCCAGCAGCTCAAGCCCTATGGCATCCGCCGCGGCGACAGCGTCATCACCGTCCTCGACGAGGACCGCTGCATGGTGGACGTCGCCTGCCGCTTCATGCAGTACACGCAGACGGAGTTCTGCGGCAAATGCGTCTCCTGCCGTGAGGGCACCAAGCGCATGAACGAGCTTCTCTGGCTGCTGCGTAATTACCGGTTGAGCGAGGCGGACTTCTCCCTGCTCATGGACCTCGGCGAGATGATCTCCGTCACCGCCTTCTGCAACCTCGGGCGCGGTTCGTTCTCAACGCTCAAAAGCGCGGCGGAACACTTCCCCGAGGAGTTCCGCGCTCATCTTGCCGGCTATTGCCCGCTCTGCGAGAGCGACTATCGTCCCCCCATCCGTCCGGGCGATCTGCCCTACAACCGCATCCGTCTGACCATAGATCCCGCCCTCTGCCGCGGATGCAGCAAGTGCGCGCGCAACTGCCACGCCGACGCCATCACCGGCGTCATCAAGTCGCCGTTCTCGATCGACCCGGAAAAGTGCGTAAAATGCTATACCTGCATCGAGGCCTGCCCCTTCGACGCGATCAAGGAGGTGGAGCTCGATGCCTAAGGGAATTATGTATGTGGACAACATCCGCGTGGAATACGACGATGAACCGAACGTGCTGGAGGTCTGCCGCAAGGCCGGCGTGGAGATCCCGAACTTCTGCTTCCACTCCGACCTGTCCGTTTACGGCGCGTGCCGTATGTGCATGATCGAGGACGAGCGCACGGGTCAGATCAGCGCAGCCTGCACCACGCCGCCGAAAAACGATATGCACATCCGCACCAACACGGCGCGGCTGCTCAAGTACCGCCGCATGATCATCGAGCTGCTGCTCTCCGCGCACTGCCGCGACTGCACCACCTGTGAGAAGAACCGCGCCTGCCGTTTGCAGGAGATGGCGGTTCGCTTCGGCATCCACCATGTCCGCTTCGACGATACGCGCGAGCACGTCAGCATGGACTTCTCCAGTCCCGCGGTCACGTTGGATCTCAACAAGTGCATCCTCTGCGGCGACTGCGTGCGCGTCTGCCACGAGGTGCAGGGCGTGAGCATCCTGCATTTCGCCGGCCGCGGCCCGAACCTGCACATCGCGGCCACGGACGATAAGCCGCTGGGCGAAACGCACTGCGTGAGCTGTGGTCAATGCTCCGCCGTGTGTACCACCGGCGCCATCACCATCAAAAACGACATCGGCCCCGCGTGGCGCGCCTTACAGGACCCGCAAAAGCGCGTCGTGGTGCAGATCGCGCCTGCGGTGCGCGTCGCCATCGGCGAGGCCTACGGCCTTCCCGCGGGCGAAAATGTGCTCGACAAGCTCGTCACCGCGCTCAAGATTATGGGCGCGGACGAGGTGTACGACACCATCTTCGGCGCGGATCTCACCGTGCGAGAGGAATCCGCCGAGTTCCTGCATCGGCTCGAAACGGGTAAAAATCTGCCGCTGATGACCTCCTGCTGCCCCGCGTGGGTGAAGTACGTCGAAAACGAGCGGCCCGAATTTTTGAAGAACCTTTCCTCGGCGCGCCCGCCCATGCAGATGTTCGCGTCCGTGCTCAAGGAAAATTACCGTGCCAAGGACGCGGAGGACGGCCGCACGACCTTCCACATCGCCGTCATGCCCTGCACTGCGAAGAAGATGGAGGCTCAGCGCGGGGAGTTCCGCGATAAGAACGGCGTGCCCTATGTCGATCTCGTGCTCACCACGCAGGAGGTCATACAGATGATGAAGGAGTCCGGCATCCGCTTCCAGATGCTTGAGAAGGAGTCCCCCGACCTGCCCTACGGCATGGGCAGCGGCGCGGCGGAGATTTTCGGCACCAGCGGCGGCGTGGCCGAGGCGGTCCTGCGCTGCTGCACCCCCGACAAGAGCAAGAACGCCCTGCGCACCATCGAACACAGCGGCATCCGCGGCACGGACACCATCCGCTTCGCCGAGGTACCGATCAACGGCCGCACCGTGCGCGTCGCCATCGTCCACGGCCTTGCCGACGCCGGCAGGCTGCTCGATCAAATTCAGATCGGCGAGGTGCAGGTCGATCTGGTCGAGGTCATGTCCTGCCGCACCGGCTGCGTCGGCGGCGCGGGCCAGCCCTACGCCCTGATGGCGAAAAAGCTCCAGCGCGCACAGGGACTTTACGAGATCGACCGCAGCGCCATGTTCAAGCGCAGCGAACGCAATCCGGTCATCGACGCGATGTACGCGAACGGTCTCGCCGACCGTGCGCACGAGCTGCTGCACGTTGAATATCAGGACTGAGGAGGGCGCGTCATGGCGAAGCTGACCCGCTGCGAGGACTGCATGAATTACGTCTACGACGAGGAATACGACTGCTATATCTGCGAGCAGAGCGCCGAGCTGGACGAGGATGAAATGGCGCTGCTCCTGCGTGGAGACCACTTCGCCTGTCCCTTTTACCGCCCCGGCGAGAGCGGGTATTACCTCTCCTCCAAGCAGTAAGAAAAAAGGGCGAACGCCCTTTTTTCTTTTCGGAAAGCCCTTGACAATATTCATTCTTTTTATTAGTATATTTGAAGAATGATTTAATTTTTTTGAAATCGGAGATATACACATGGAGATCCGCAATCTTGTCACATTCCTGAAGGTCACCGAACTCAACAGCTTCTCGAAGGCTGCCGAGGCGCTGGACTATTCTCAGTCTGCCGTCACCGTACAGATCCAGCAGCTTGAGCGCGAGCTGGGTGTACGCCTGTTTGACCGCATCGGGAAGAACGTCTCCATCACGCAGTACGGCAAGAATTTCATCTCCTACGCCCGCGACATCGTCAGCGCCGTTGCCCGCGCGCAGGTCTTTGCCGCTAACGACAACGAGCTGACCGGCACCGTGCAGGTCGGCACGCTCAACTCGATGATGACCGCATCCTTTTCCAGTATCGTGCCCGCGTTCCACGAGCGTTTTCCCCACGTCATCATGCGCCTGCACGCCGACATGGTCGCCTCTCTCAAAGAAAAGCTGCTCAAAAATGAGCTTGACCTCATCTACACGCTCGACGCTCAGGTGCTCGACCCGCAGTTCGTCAAGGTCTTTGAGGCCGAGGAGGAGATCGTGGTGGTCACGAACCGCGAAAACCCGCTCGCCGCGCGCGAGAGTGTCCGGCTGGCCGAGCTGGTCGATCACCCCTTCGTCCTGATGAACCGCACGAACGCCTACCGCGATTTGTTTGATACCGAGCTGGCCCGTCAGGGGCTGGAGATCCGTCCCTTCCTCGAGCTGGAGGACGACGTGCTGGCCTTGCGTCTGCTGCATGAAAATCCCGCGTACATGACTGTCCTGCCGCTTTACACCGTGAAGAAGAGCATCCACGAAAAGAGCCTCGCCGCCCTGCATGTCGAGGACTGCAAGATGTCTCAGTTCCGTCAGGTCATCTACCATAAAAACAAGGTTCTCACCCCGCAGATACAGGGAATGCTGGATACGATCGTCGAGGTCGCAAAGCAGCCGTTCTGAAAAGGGAGCATACGAAAAAACGCGCAGCCGGTCGGCTGCGCGTTTCGTTTTGCGGTCTTACTCCTCGTCCTGATCCTCTTCCATGGCGTTGGCCAAATCGGAGAGATCGAACTCCAGCTTCGCGCCGCAGTTCGGGCAGATGATCTCGCCGTCCTCGAGCATGGTGTCGTCGAAGAAGATCTCCTCCTCGCACTCGGGGCAGGTAGTGGCATAGCACTCTTCTTCCTCGTCGTCCTCATCCTCGTCATAGTCGTCCTCGTCATCGTAAACGAGGTCCTCCACATCGGACAGATCGTCGCTGATAACGTCCATGCCGTCGCCCAGCTCCACGACCTCGTCGGTCAGATCCTCGATCTCGAGCGCGATCTCGTCGAGCACATCCACCACTGCGGCAAAGAGCTTGCCCTCGTTAGACGCGGCGTCCACACTCATTCCTTCCATCAGGCCCTTGAGGTAGGCAACCTTTTCAGAAATACCCATAATGCTTCTCCTTTCAGATCAGATCAAACGGTTTCCTGCTGACTTTTTTACTTGGCGCGGCCCATGTACTCGCCGGTGCGGGTGTCGATCTGGATCTTGTCGCCCTCATTGATGAACAGGGGAACTTTGATCTCCGCGCCGGTCTCGACGATGGCGGGCTTGGTCACGTTGGTAGCGGTATCGCCCTTGGCGCCCGGCTCGGACTTGGTGATGACCAGCTCAACGAAGTTGGGCGGCTCAATGCCGAACACACGGCCCTTGACGGACAAAACCTTGCACATGGTATTCTCCTTGATGAAGCGGAACGCATCGCCGAGCAGCTCGCGGTTGAGCGGAACCATATCATAGGTCTCCTGATCCATGAAGTAGTAGAGGTCGCCGTCGTTGTAGCTGTACTCCATATCCTTGCGCTCGACGAACGCCTCGTCGAACTTCGCGGTGGGGTTGAACGAAGTCTCGGTGACGGCGCCGGTCTCGACGTTGCGCATTTTGGTGCGGACGAAAGCCGCGCCCTTGCCGGGCTTGACGTGCTGGAACTCGACGACCTGATAAACCTTGCCCTCCATCTCGAAGGTCTTGCCGTTTCTGAAATCACCGGCTGTAATGGTTGCCATAGCTTTTTCCTCCATATTCCCGAGGAAATCACTACAGACTTCCTCAAATTCATAAAATATCGGTTTTTAACCTATGGTATTTTACCGCATATAGCGCAGCATTGCAAGCATTTTTCTCTATCTTGCGCTAAATTTTGCAAAATTATTGCCGTGCCGTGCGCTCATCGTGCGCACTCGCGCGCTTGAACGGCTCCTGCATGGCGTGGAGCACCTTCTGCCACGGCCCCAGCGCGCCGCCCTTTGGCTCCACCATCAGGGCCAGCACGCCGCTGCGCTTCGCGCCGAGAATATCCGTGAGCAGCTTGTCGCCGAGCATCGCCGTATGCTCCGGCGGCGTGCTGAACTTCTCCATCGCGCGGCGGTAGCCCTTTTTCGAGGGCTTTTGCGCGTGGCCCACAAAGTCGATGCCGAGCCCCTCGCAGAAGCGCCGTACGCGCCGCGGGTTGCGGTTGTTGGAGAGGATCGCGACCGTGACGCCCGCCGCCTTCAGCGAGGCGAGCCACGCGCGCACCGATTCATCCGGCTCGTGGACGGACTTGGGCGCGAGCGTATAGTCCAGATCGGTGAGCAGCAGCGTCACGCCGCGCTCACGCAGAAAGTCCGGCGTCACAGCGGTATAATCGTCAAAAACCCAGTGAGGTATCAGGAGCATTGGTATGTTTTCCTTTCAAGGCGCATATCTTTCCTATAGTTTACCAATTTTTCCCGTTTTCTGCAAGGGGGTATCGTCTGTGTCTCTCTTTCTCGCGGTCACGCCCGCCGAAGCATCCGTCTGCCGCGACTATCGCGTGCCGCTCGTTCACGTCGCCTACGCCGTCGGCGACGTCGGGCGGCTCATGCGCAGCGAGCTGCCGCGCGGAACATGGGGCGGGCTGCTGGGGCTCTCCGACCGCTGCGCCGGCCCTCTGTCGGAGACTGCCCCGCTCTGCCGCGCCATCACCGGCGAGTGCGGCGCACACCGCTTCGGCGGTGTGCTCGCGGACTTCGAGGGCACGGTACGCGAGGATCGCCTTGCCTTTCTCTCGCGGCTCGGCGCAATACTCGCGCAGAGCGGGCAGCGGCTCTATGTTCCGGAGCGCTTCGCCGTACCGGAGGCGAATATCCTCGTGTGCACCGCGCTCTCCGGCGGAACGCTCCGCGAGCGGCTGACGGACGCCGCCGCGCGCTACGGCGCAGGCCGCGTCGCGCTCGACTGCCAGCGCCTTGCGATGGATTTCCTTCTCCCCTGCCGCAGCGGCGAGGGAACGCCGCTCACGCCGGAGGAGCTGTCCGCGCTGCGCGAGCGCTGCGGCGCAGCCGTCTTTTTCTCCGAGGAGCTGTGCGCGAATTACTTCAGCTATCAGCAAAACGGCAGAGCGCACTTCGTCCTCTTCGACACCGCCGAAACGCTGCGCCATAAGCTCCGGCTCGGCCGCGAGCGCGGCATGGAGACCGCGTTCCTCATGTATCCAGAGGTCAGCGACCTCCTGCCGGAGCTGCTCAACGCTTAGCGTTCCGCGTCATCGCCGCGTGCTCCTTTTGCAGCTTACCGAACAACTCCGCGGGTCTCCAGCCACGGTTCGACGCGGTCAGCATCGCCTTATAGGGGATGCGCAGTCCTGTGCAGTGCATGGCGCCGAGCGCCTGCTCCATGCGGTCGCCGTAGAAGCCGCAGAACACCAGCATCGGCTCGCCGAGCGGCGCGCCGGAATAGACCTCCTCCGTGCGCGGACAGTCCGCCGCGCCGGCGAGCGCCCCGACCGTCTGGGCATAATCCTTTGTCGGCACGGCCTTCACCGCCATTTTTCGCGGTGCGAAGGTCCGCGTCAGCAGCGGCAGAATCTCCTCGCAGCCGAAGGCCAGAATGTGCTCTTTCATCGTATCCGCTCCTTTTTGCAAAAGAAGCACATCACAGACCGTGACGTGCTTCTTTTTTGAAGTTCTCAGTAATATCGCTTGTTGCGGTTCTTACGGGCAGCCTCGCTCTTCTTGCGGCGCTTCACACTCGGGCTTTCATAGCACTCGCGCTTGCGGACCTCCGCCAGAACGCCGGCCTTGGCGCAGCTTCTCTTGAATCTCTTCAGAGCGCTGTCCAAGCTCTCGCCTTCCTTGACATGGACTTCGGACATTTATGTTTTCCCTCCCTCCGATGCACCCGGCTCATTCCAGAGTGCTCTTTAAGAGCCATTGATTATGACTAACGTGGGTATTATATTGAAAAACCGACGGCTTGTCAATATCCTTTTTCCGCTTTTTCGCAAAAATGTTGATTTGTAAAAGCAAATTTCGAAGCAGAGAGCGATCTTTTTTCCCATAGCTGGGTAATCATAAAAACAACCTCCTCGTATAATTAGGGATGAGCAAAACTCTAATTTTCTCACAAGGGAATACAGCATATGGTGCTGCAAAGCTGATTTTTAGACAACATACTGTGCACCTGCTTTGCAAAATATGTGTTTTGCTCATCCCTACGTATAATAAGTTTCGAGGTGAAAATTATGAATCCATTATTCGTTGGCATTGATGTGAGCAGCAGGAACAATGTTGCCTACCTGATGAAACCGGACGGAAGCAAGCACTCCAGCTTTTCCGTGCAAAACAACCTCGGCGGTGCTAAAATACTCTCAGAGAGAATCGTGTCGGCCCTGAGCACCATGCAGCTGGGCGATGTGGTGATCGGTCTGGAGGCCACCTCTATCTACGGAGACAGTCTTGTTTACGCACTCCGTGAGGATGGCGGCTTAGGCCGGTTCCGGCGGAAGATCCACGTTCTGAATCCAAAACAGGTTCGGAAATTCAAGGAAGCCTACCCTGACCTGCCAAAGAATGATTTTGTGGACGCCTTTGTGATCGCCGGCCCCGTCGGCGCAAGCTCCATATCCTTCGTTTCCGGCTAAAGCCGAAAACTCAGTCTTTCCACTGCGTCTCCTCTCCCCACAAGGTCTGGCGACTTTGTGGGGCTCCCTTTTTTTGCTTCGGCAGAATTGCCAGGGAGGTCTATATGGACGACTATCGCTGCCAGGCGCTCAGAACGCTTACCAGAGCCAGATTTGACGTCATTCAGAACCTGACCCGCGAGAAGCAGCGGGTTGCCAACTATCTGTTCCTCAAATGCTCCGGTATCGCACAGGCCAGGGACATTCAGAATACCAGCGCCACCACCATCGCGCTCATGGAGCGGTTTGAGACCGTGGACGAGCTGGCAAACGCCGATTTGGACGAGCTGACCGCCTTTATTTCCGAAGCAGGCCGAGGCCGCTTTGCCGACCCGGATGCTGCCGCCAAAGCGGTGCAGGCTGCGGCTCGAGGATCCTGCCGTCTGCCAAGAACCGTGAACGACACCGTGAATCAGGCGATGGCCGTTTCTATCGCTTTCATGAGGGCCTTGAAAGAGCAGATCAAGGTCACCGCTTCAACTCTCAAGCCTCTGTCGCCAAATTTGCCGGCCTTGTTTGGACACAGTACCAGTCCGGCGACTTTGAAGCCGAACATACACCCCTGATCAAGTCTGGCAGCCGCTATCTCCGCTGCTGCCTGCTGGAAGCCACCAACTCCGTGAGAAGATGCGGCCCCGAGTTTCGGCGCTACTATGACCTCAAATTTCACGAGGTCAACAGGTACCGGCACAAACGCGCACTCGCCTTAACTGCCAGAAAACTGGTCCGGTTGGTCTTTCGACTGC
>CAVKBJ010000047.1:0-9783 GCA_963654505.1 Lachnospiraceae bacterium | reverse complement strand
ACCGGCTGCTTTTTATTTTGTTGCGATTTTTTTTAACATGGCGGCGAACTCCTCCGGCAGAGGGCAGGAAAGCTCCACGGCTTCATGTGTGCGCGGGTGGATAAAACGCAGACCGGTCGCGTGGAGGCATTGGCCGGTGAGCCCGGGGACCTCCTTTTTCGCGCCGTAGACCGTGTCGCCGAGGATCGGGTGGCCGATATAGGCCATGTGGACGCGGATCTGATGTGTGCGTCCCGTTTCGAGCTTACAGCGGACGTGCGTGAAGCCCGAATAGCGGGCGACGACCTCCCAATGCGTCACGGCTCCGCGTCCACCCGCGACGACCGCCATGCGCTTGCGGTCGCTCGGGTGCCGGGCGATGGGCGCGTCCACCGTGCCGCGGTCCTCGCGGAGACCGCCCACGACGATGCACTCGTAGGTGCGCGCGAGCGTGTGGTCGGCGAGCTGAGCGGAGAGGTACCGGTGCGCCGCGTCGTTCTTCGCCGCGATGATCAGGCCGCTCGTGTCGCGGTCGATGCGGTGGACGATGCCGGGGCGCAGCGCGCCGCCGACGCCCGAGAGCGAGCCGTCGCAATGGCAGAGCAGCGCGTTGACGAGCGTGCCGTCCGGATGCCCCGGCGCGGGGTGGACGACCATGCCGCTCGGCTTGTTGACCACGATCACGTCCCCGTCCTCATACACCACGTCGAGCGGGATATTCTGCGGCGCGGCCTCGACCGGCTCCGGCTCAGGCAGCGTCACGGAAACGGTTTCGCCGCCGGTCATTTTGCAGCTTTTGCTCACGGCTTTGCCGTTCACCGTCACCGCACCGTTTTCGATGAGACGCGCGGTCTGCGAGCGCGTCACGCCGTCAAGGCCCAATGCAAGGAATGCATCGAGCCTTTGATTTTTGTTTTCTTCATTTGCCCTGAGCAGGATCGGTTCCATGGTCCTTCTCCCAATTCTTCGCGTCGGCGTTCGGATAGATCCACAGGTAGTAGACGAGCGCCGCGATGGTGCCGCAGACCACGAAGCAGTCCGCGACGTTGAAAACCGGAAAATCCATAAACGCGCACTCGAGCATATCGACCACGTAGCCGAGCCGCGCACGGTCGATCAGGTTGCCGACGCCGCCGGCAATCACCGCGGTCAGCGACCACACGCCGAGCGGGTGGCGCACGACCTTCACGAACAGCCACGCGAGCGCGAGCATTCCCACGGCGGTCACGCCGATGAGGAGCCAACGCTCGCCGGAGAAGCTCGACCACGCCGCGCCGAAGTTGCGGACGTAGCGCAGGTTCAGAAGATGGGGGAGGAAGTCCGCGCCCTCGCCCACGGCGAAGTTGGCCACGATATAGGCTTTTACCCATTGGTCGAGCGCGACGATCAGCGCCGCGGCGACGGCGCAGAGCCATAATTGCTGCTTTTTCACGGCTGCGGCACCTCGCTGTCTTTATTGGGATAAACGAGCACCCATTCGGCCTCCGCGGGGGCATGGGAGAGCGTTTCCGCCTGCGCGGACGACATACTCAGCCCCTCCGGCAGGCCGCGCAGCGCGTCGATGGGGACGTAGTAACCACCCTCGTCGTCGGCCTTTACGCCGCCGCTCAAGAGCACATAATCCTCCGCACCCGCGCCGTACAGGTCGAGAACTACCGATCCATACGATGCGGCGAACAGTCTGCTCTCCTCGCCCTCCTCATTATAAAGGCCGATCCTGACCGTCTCACAGCAGTATTCTATCTCCTCGGCTCTGTTCGCGGAGGGAGCGTCGGTCGTCAGCGTCTTAGCTTTGCCGTTCCCGTCCGCCGTTTCGTCGGGCGCGGCGAACTGCACCGCCTCCCAGAACTGCTCGGGGTACTCCTCCTCGGCGTCCGCCGTCGGCGTGTCGGTGGCCGCGGTGGTGTCCATGCTGTAAGACTGCATCTCCGACGCGGGCATGGCGGCGTCGCTCGCGGACTGCGTGTCCAGCTGCGGCAGCGCCACCGCCGCGGCGAGTACGACGACTGCCGCGCAGGCCGCCATCGGCATCCAGCGGCGGACGCTCCGCTTTTTCGTCTGCGGCCGCGCCGCCTTTTCCGCGCGGACCGCCGCCATCACGCCCTCCGTGAAGCCTACGGGCACGTCCTCGTCCCGCATTTCGCCGAAAGCCGCGTGCAGCGCCGTCAGCTCGCTAAGCAGCGCCCCGCATTTTTCGCATTCGCTCACATGGGCGCGCACCGCCGCGCGCTCCTCGTCCGTCAGCTCTCCGTCAACAAAGGCTGAGAGCAGCGGCGCAATCTTATCGCAGTTTTTCATGTTGCGTTCCTCTCCCCTCCGACAGATTCATTACATTCTGTAACCTTTGACGCTGACAATTCAAAAAAGTTCCCGTCCGCCGCCAAATAATTTCGCAGCAGCAGCCGCGCACGGTTGATGCGGCTTTTCACCGTGCCCAGCTCCAGCGCCGTAACGGCGCAGATCTCGGCATAGCTGAGCTGCTCGAGCTCGCGCAGCACGAGCACCTGCCGGTAGTCCGGCGGCAGGGCGGCAAGCCCCTCGCGCACGAGGCGCTGCGTCTCCTCGCGCTCGACGCGCTGCTCCGGCGTGGGCGCGCGGTCGCGCACCTCAAGGTGCGCGTCCTCATCGTCGAGCGACACACCGTCCACTGTGCGCTTTTTGCGCCGCAGCCGATCGATGCAGACGTTGCTCGCAAGGCGGTAGAGCCATGTGGACAGCGCCGCGTCCTCGCGGAACCCCTCCAGTCCCCGCCAGAGGGCGAGGAAGGTGTCCTGCGCGGCCTCCGCCGCGTCCTCGGCGTCGCCGCACATCCGCAGGCAGAGGTTGTATATTTTCTTCTCATGCAGCCGGACAAGCTGCTCAAAGGCCGCTTCGTCGCCGCGCCGCGCGGCACGGATCAGTTCGCTTTCGTTCATGTCACGCTCCGTCGTTTCAGTCGCTCAGATCGCGCTTGATGCCCGCCGTGACGCGGTAGAGGTCGTCAAGCGTCTCCATGCGGTTGATCTGATCCTTGTAGTAGTTGGCGCAGCGCACGCCCTTGAGATACCAGCAGTAATGCCGCCGCGCTTCGAGCAGCGCAACCTTTTCATTGCGAAATTCCGCGCTGCGCTCGATCTGCCGCACGAGCGCGTCGCAGCGCTCGGCGAGCGGAGGCAGCGGCGGGATCGGTTCGCCCGCGAGCGCGGCCTTCGCCTGCTGAAAGAGCCAGGGATTGCCGAAGCAGCCGCGGCCGATCATCGCCGCGTCCGCGCCGGTGAACTGCAATATCTTTACCGCGCCGGCGGCGGAGAACACGTCGCCGTTGGCGATGACGGGGATCTTCACCGCCCGCTTCACCTCGCGGATGGTCGTCCAGTCCGCCTGACCGCCGTACATCTGCACGCGCGTCCGCCCGTGGACGGTGACAGCTGCCACGCCGGCGGATTCGAGCAGCACGGCAAGCTCCGGCGCGTTGACGCTGCCCTTGTCCCAGCCGCGGCGCATCTTCACCGTTACGGGAACGTTCACCGCCCCGACCACGGCCTCCGCGATGCGCGCCGCCTTTTCGGGGTCGCGCATCAGCGCCGAGCCGTCGCCGTTGTTGACGACCTTGCCGACCGGACAGCCCATGTTGATGTCAAGAATGTCCGCGCCGCTGGCCTCAATCGCGATCTGCGCGGCCTCGGCCATGCAGACCGGATCGCTGCCGAAGATCTGCGCCTGCATCGGGTGCTCGCCCGGAAAGGGCGCGAGCAGCGTGCGGCTTTTTTTGTCCTGATAGCACAGCGCCTTGGAGCTGACAAGCTCCGTACACGTCAGCCCCGCGCCGAGGGAGGCGCACAGCTCGCGGAACGCCGCGTCGGTCACGCCCGCCATCGGCGCGAGCGCGAGCCGTGAATTGACGTCTACCTTGCCGATCCGCATGGGTACGCCCCCCTTCTCCGCACTTCAATAGAAGGAGATTATACCACAGCTTTTCCGAAAGCGAAAGTCCTTATTTTTGTATGGAGAAAGGGACGGCACCGAGCCGCCCCTTTCATGGTTCGTTATGCTGTTTTCAGGCCGCGTCGCCGCTGTCATAGCTGCTTCCGCCGTAGTAGCCGCCGCCGAAGAAGCCGTTGAAAAGATCCCACGGATTGTAGTAATAGCCGCCGTTATTTCCGTTTCCGTTCTGCTGTTGCTGCTGGCTGCTGTCCTGCGTCGTCTCCCCGGTCTGCGGGGTGGCGTCGAAGGTCAGATTGACGGTCATGGTGCTGCCCTGACGATAGATGGTGAAGGTCGCGGTGTCGCCCGCGGAATAGCTCTTCTTGGCCGCCACAAGGTCCTCGTAGCTCGTGATGGTCTTGTCGCCGATCCTGGTGATGACGTCGCCCATCTTGAGTCCGGCCTTTGCCGCCGCGCTGCCGTCCTCCACGGAGTAAACGAACACGCCCTCGCTGATGCTGTAGCGGTACTGCTGAGCCATCGTAGAGGTCAGCGTGCCGGCGGAGATGCCGAGGTAGGGCTTATTGGTCACGTAGCCGTTGGTCATGATGTCCTCGACCATCGAGATCACATCGTTGATGGGGATGGCGAAGCCGATGCCCTCAACGGTGGTGTTGGAATAGCTCGAATACTTCGCGGACACGATGCCCACGACCTCACCGTAGCTGTTGAAGAGCGGGCCGCCAGAGTTGCCGGGGTTGATGGAGCAGTCCACCTGGATCATATTGAAGGGCTTGCCGTCCACGTTGATCGCGCGGTTGACGCAGGAGACGATGCCGGCGCTCATCGAGAAAGTCAGCTCGCCGAGCGGGTTGCCGACCGCGGCGACCGACTCGCCGATCTGTAAGGTGCCGGAGTCGCCCAGCACGACCGGCTGGAAGTCCGTGCCCTGAACTTTGATGACGGCGATATCGTAGTCCTCGTCGCCGCCTACAACGACCGCGTCATAGCTCGTGCCGTCGTAGGTCGTCACCTTGACGCTCGTTGCGCCGTCGATCACGTGATAGTTCGTGAGGATGTAGCCGTCCTTCGTGATGAAGAAGCCGCTGCCGCTGGCCGCGGATTCCGTCGTTTGGCCAAAGACGTTCGTCGTCTTGGTGGACACGTTGATGCTCACGACGCTGTCCACATTCGCGGCGTAGACCTCCTGCATGGTGAGCTGCTGCTTGCCGTCTACCTTGACCTGCTTGACCTCGGCCACCTGACGGTCGCTGACCTCGATCGCGGTCGAACTGCCCGCCGAGGCGGCATAATGCGTGATGCCCGCGCCGGCCGCGCCACCGATGAGGGCACAGACGAGCGCCAGCGCGGTGATCTTCATGCCGAGACGGTTTTTCTTCGGCTTCTTTTCCTCCCATGTCCCGGTGCTCTGTCCGGTGGGGGGAACCTCGGTGTAGTCCACGTCGCGGACGTTCTCCACCTTGTCGCCCTTGCGGTAGCTGTAGTGGTACAGGTTGTTTTCATCTTCGTAATACATACATAAGCCTCCTTGCGGTAAAGCATTTGTTTTCCCTTTGATGCTACCGATGATAGCCCCCGTTTATGTCCAGAGTATGAAGTCACCGCGGATTTTTTTGAACATTCTTTGAATAGTCGATAAAGAAATTCTGAAGAAAAAAGGAATTGGAAAAAATAGCTTGCGCGGCACAGCCGGATATACTACAATAAAGCCGATCTCTCCGGCGGAAAGGAGAAGCGTCATGCTGAAGATCGAAGGATTGAAGCTCGCTCCCGGCGAGAGCGAGACGTTATTATGTGAGCGCACGGCGGCCGCGCTGCGCGTAAAGCCGGACGCAATCCGCGCGCTGCGCATCCTGCGCCGCAGCATCGACGCGCGCGGCGGCGTGGCTCTGATCTACACCGTCGCGGTCTCGCTTGAAAACGAAGAAAAGGCGCTGCGCCGCGCGAGGAATAAAAACATCGGCGTCTACGCGCCCGTCTTTTATACGCTGCCGCCGATGGTCGAGTCGTCCGCTGTGCGGCCCGTCGTGATCGGCGCGGGGCCCGCAGGGCTGTTCGCGACACTGCTGCTCGCGCGCTGCGGCGCGCGGCCCATTCTGCTCGAACGCGGGGAATGCGTCGAACAGCGCCGCCGCGACGTGGAGCGCTTTTGGGCGACCGGCGAGCTGAACGAGCGCTCGAACGTCCAGTTCGGCGAGGGAGGCGCGGGCACGTTCTCCGACGGCAAGCTCAACACCGGCACGAGGGATGTGCGCCACCGCTATATTTTAGAGACCTTCGCCGCGCTCGGCGCGAGCGGGGACATCCTCATCGACGCAAAGCCCCACATCGGCACCGACCGGCTGTACGCCGTGCTGCAAAATCTGCGGCGGGAGCTGCTCTTTCTCGGCGCGGAGGTTCGCTTCGGGCAGCAGGTCGTCGGTCTGGAGCAGGAAAACGGGCGGCTCTCCGCGCTGCGGGTCGCGTCGGACGGGGGCGAATACCTTCTCCCCGCCGAGCACGCCGTTCTCGCGATCGGCCACAGCGCGCGGGACACCTTTGAAATGCTGCGCGGCGCCGGTCTCCCGATGGAGCCGAAGCCCTTCGCGGTCGGCGTGCGCATCGAGCACCGCCAGTGCGACATGGACGCGCAGCAGTACAAGCAGTACGCGGGCCACCCCTCGCTGCCGCCGACCTCGTATAAGCTCGTCGTCCACACGGCGGCGGGGCGCGGCGTGTTCTCGTTCTGTGTCTGCCCCGGCGGGCGGGTCGTCGCCGCGGCGAGCGAAGCGGGCCGCGTGGTCACGAACGGCATGAGCGAAATGGCCCGCGATGAGGAGAACATCAACGGCGGGCTGCTCGTTTCCGTCATGCCGGAGGATTTCGGCGGCGCGGGCACGCTCGCGGGTGTTGCATTTCAGCGGCGGCTGGAGGAGGCCGCCTATGCCCTCGGCGGCGGGGGCTATGCCGCTCCGGCGCAGACTGTCGGCGACTTTTTGGCGCACCGTCCATCGACCGGCCCCGGAAGGGTCGTGCCGACCTACCGTCCCGCCGTGCGCTGGTGCGATCTGCATGATTGCCTGCCGGCGTTCGTCTGCGAGGCGTTGGAGGAGTCGCTGCCCTTATTGGAGCGCAGGCTGCGCGGCTTCGCCGCGCCCGACGCGGTGCTCACCGCGGTCGAGACGCGCTCAAGCTCCCCCGTGCGCATCGTGCGCGATGAAACCTGTCAAACCACTCCGCGCGGACTTTATCCCTGCGGCGAGGGCGCCGGCTACGCCGGCGGCATCCTCTCAGCCGCGGCGGACGGGATGCGCTGCGCGGAGGAGATCATAAAGGAGATCAAACAGCATGGCTAAAAAAATCGGCGTTATCATCGACTTTCTCAACGGCAAATACGAACAGCAGCTCAACGGCGCGGCGGCAAAGTGCGGCTACGAGGTGGAATACTTCCCCTCAAGCGCCGCGGCGGTCGGAAATGTGGACGAGTGCGAGATCCTCTATGGGCACTGCTCGCGCAGGGTCATTCAGAGCGCAAAAAGCCTCAGGTGGTATTGCTGCTGCTGGGCGGGCGTGGATCATTTCTGCGACGATGGGCTGTATCAAAACCCGGACTGCCTGCTCACCAATTCCTCCGGCGCTTACGGCACCACCATCTCCGAGCACCTGATCATGGTCTGCCTGATGCTGCTGCGCCGTCAGATGGAATATACGGAGATCATCCGCAAGGGCGGCTGGGAGACGCTCTCCGGCGGCATCCGTTCGCTCCACGGCGCGCGCATCACCGTGCTCGGTATGGGCGACATCGGCACGGAGTTCGCCCGCCGCGCGCAGGCCTTCCACCCCGCGTGCATCACCGGCGTGCGCCGCACGGTCAAGCCCTCCGATCCCGCTTTCAACTCCGTTCACGCCATCGCGGAGCTGGACAGCGTGCTGCCAGAGACCGATCTGCTCGTGATGTCCCTGCCCTCCACGACGGAGACCGCCGGCATCCTCTCGCGCGAGCGCATGGCGCTGCTGCCGAGGGGAGCCTGCGTCGTGAACGTCGGCCGCGGCACCGCCATCGACCAAACGGCGCTCATCGAAGCGCTGGAGTCCGGCCATCTTGCCGGCGCGGCGCTCGACGTGGTCGTGCCCGAGCCGCTGCCCGCCGATCATCCGCTGCGCAGTGCGAAGAATTTGCTGCTCACGCCGCACGTCGCGGGCAACATGACGCTCGGCTACACCTGCGATAAGAGCGTGCAGATGTTCTGCGGCGACCTTGCGAATTACGCCGCGGGCCATCCGCTCGCGCACCTTGTGGATCGGAAAAGGGGCTACTAAATGAGCTGTTCCTCCCCTAAGACCTTCCTGCTGCGGCTGGTGCAGGGCTTCATCATCGGCGCAGGCGGCATCCTGCCGGGGATCTCCGGCGGCGTGCTGTCGGTCATTTTCGGCATCTACCGGCCAGTGATGGAGGTGCTCGCGCACCCGCTGGACGGGCTGCGCCGTCATTTCTCTCTCCTGCTGCCGGTCAGCATCGGCGTGGGGCTCGGCTTTCTCGGCGGTGGCAGTCTTATCCTCGTGCTCTTTGCCAGCTCGGAAAGGCTCGCGACCTGCCTCTTTATCGGCCTGATCCTCGGCACGTTGCCGAGCCTGTGGGACGAGGCCGGTGTGCAGGGACGCAGCGTGAGCGCGTATCTTGCCTGCGCGGCGAGCTTTCTCGCGCTCTCCGCTATCCTGCTCTACGCGCAGTACGGCGCGTTTTACACAATGGATGCCAACTTCCTCGGCTTCCTTTTCTGCGGCGTCCTCTGGGGGCTGAGCCTGATTGTGCCGGGCATGACGTCCTCCTCCATTCTGATGGCGGTCGGGCTGTTCACGCCGATGGCCGAGGGGATCACAAGGCTCGACATGACCATTCTCCTGCCGTGGATGCTCGGCATGGCGGCGGTCGTGCTGACGCTCGCCCGCGTGGTGAACTGGTGCTTTCAGACGCATTACCCGCTCTTTTATCACGCCGTGTTCGGCATCGTGCTGGCCTCGACGGTCGTTATCGTCCCGCTGCACTATGACAGCGCGCGCGACGCGCTCGCCTGTCTGCTCGCCGCCGCGCTCGGTACGCTGGCGGCCTACTTCAGCGCAAGGCTCCAGCCGACGAAAGACGCATAAATTTATGGAAGGCCCGCCCCTCCCGCCGAAAATGCCGCAACAGCCGATAGAGGTGAGACAATGAACGCGCAGGAATTTATGAAAGCGGCGGAGTGGCTGACTGCGCAGGAGCTTCCGCTATACCCTCTGCTCACAACGGATGAAGCACCGACTGGGGAGATACTGTCGGTTTTGGAACGCTCTCACGCCGGTCTTTTGACGCGCAGCGCCGCCGTGGTAAGTGCCTGTGCCGGGTTCGACCCGCGAACGCTTTTCCTGTCGGCAAACGCGCCGGACGGTGTCCTGAGCGCCGCGCACGGCCGCTGCCGGTATCTTGCCGAGACCGCCGACGAGCTTCGCAGGCTGGACGCGCTGACCGCACCGCTTCTGCCGGAGGGGTACCTGGAGGACATCGCGATCCGCGTTTGGTCCAGCGGCGGTGAAGAATTTACAGCGCAGAGCATACCCGCCTTCGCACGGCTCATCCGCCGAACGGACAATTTAGCGGTGCGGGCGCTGTTCCTGCCATTTGATCGGAACGGCAACCTGTCCCGACAGGCAAAGGACGCATTCAGCCTTGTGAAAAAGATACGTGCGGATCTTCCCTGTATGCTCCACGTTTTCTGCTTCGAGGGCTTGCTGGAGCCGCTATCGCAAGGAGACACAGAGCTGCTGCACACGCTCAAAATGCTCTCCTCGCTGAACGATACCTCTCTGTACGCCGTCTTTTTTCTCTCATAATGAAAGCGGGCAGGGCTTTTCGCCCTGCCCGCT
>CAVKBJ010000046.1:0-3732 GCA_963654505.1 Lachnospiraceae bacterium | reverse complement strand
TTACATACTTAAAAAATCAAGCAATTTCAAGGCTTTGCGGTGTCTCTTAGTACATACCGCCCTTGCCAATTTCACGGCAAGGGCGGCTGTTCTATATTAGGTTCTTCTTTCTATCGTAAATGTGTCGTAAAATCTCTAATTTTCGCCTGCCATGCGACCGAAAACCGTTGATATTATTGGCTTTCTCGAACTTTACGGCTTCATCGTCGGGAAATGCAGCCTTTTCAGAATTTCTTCAAATCCTCCATCGAGCGGGGAATATACCGGTTCTGCGTCATATCCAAATGCGCGTAGATCTCCATTGTCGTTCGGATGCTGGAATGACCGATGGACTTTGAAAAGGTGGCAAGGTCAAAATCGGGATCGTTCTTGTGGTGCAGATAATAGTGCGTCACATAGGTATGCCGGAGGCCATGCACCGTGACAGCATGGGAAAGACCGATGACCTTGCATAATTTTTTGTGCGTCTGCAAGGTGCTGGAATGTCCGCCGCTGCCATAGGGGAAGGTGGATGAGCCGCAGATGTATTTGTGCTCCCGCTCGATGGCGGCGTATTTCTCCTTGATTTTCAGCTTGGCCGACTTCTGCTCCGGCCCGAAATACTTTAGTTCGGCCTGCCGCAGCTCCTCGGCCTTGCGCTGCTCGATCTCTCGACTCTGCTCGTCAAACTGACGCCGCAGACATTCCAAGTCCTGTACCGCCTGACGGTTCAGAATGATGAGCCGTTCACCGGATTCCGTTTTAGGCATCTGCGTAATTTTTTCGCCATCGGCATAGACGGTGTTTTTGTCGATCATCACCGTTTTGCTGTACTCGTCATAGTCGCTCCATGTCAGCGCCAGAGCCTCACCCAGCCGCAGGCCGGTATGGAGGATAAACAGCAGCTTATAGCCTGCGGGATGGACCATAAGCGTTTGACCGACATACTTCGTGTATTTCTTCGGAACATAGGTGCGGCGGCATTCTGCCTCGTATAAGGCAAGCTCATCGTCGCGCAGCCAGTTCTTTTTTACCTGTCGGTCATCGTCTTGCTTTTTCGCGCGGGGTATGGTAATGTTGAGGACGGGAACCGTGTCGATATAGTGCTTTGCCGCCGCCATTTTCAGAACGCTGAAAGCGGCGATTTTCGCCTTTGTCATAACGCTTTCGGAGTAACCCTGCTCCGCCAAGGTGAACACCATTTGCTGCACCATATCGCTGTCAATGTCGCTCAGCTTTGCCGTTCCCATGAAAGAACAGACGCGCTTGACCTGATCCTCTAAGGCTTTGTAGGCGAGGACTTTCATGTTGCCTTTTTTCTTTTCGTCAAGGAATATCTGCGAAAAGGCGGCAAAGGTCACGCCGCTTTCCGTAAGAGCCTTTAGCTTGCTTGCGTCGGCGTTAATGTCTCGAAGGAAAGCTTTCGCCTCTTTTTCCGTTTTGAAGAACCGCGTTTTCTGTTTGCCGCGGCCATCGGTGACGGTTGCCCGCCATGGGGATTTTCTATCTTCGACATAGGTGATGCGTCCGCTGCCCTTTTTCCTGCGTTCCATACAGACACCTCTTTTCTTGGCTCTATTGTACCGAGGTGGGAGATGCGTGTCAACAAAAATGTCACTCTATTGTCACTCTATTCTTTTGAAAAACGAGCAAAAATTTGCGAAAATTCATAAAAGACCGAGAGCCGGAAAATCCGAAAAAGGATTGAAAATAAAGGGATTTCAAGGATTCCGCGGCAATGGAGAAATAATCACAACGATGTTTCCCAAGCCGAGAAGGCGGGTTCGATTCCCGTACCCTGCTCCAGAAAAGGGGAAAGCCGCGGCAGCTGCCGCAGCTTTCCCCTTTTTCAGTCTGCGCGGGCAGCGGAGGTGTATCTCCTCCGCCGCCATAAAGAAACAGCGGCTGCACCGCCTAAAGAGACGGTGCGGCCGCTTTGTCGGTTCGTTACTTTATGCGAGGCGGTCCGGCTGATCAGTGCATTTCCTTGATGGCGGCCTGCGCGGCAGCGAGACGGGCGATGGGAACGCGGAACGGGGAGCAGGACACATAATCCAGACCGACCCTGTGGCAGAACTCCACAGAGGCGGGGTCGCCGCCGTGCTCGCCGCAGATGCCGAGGTGGATGTTGGGGTTGGACGCGCGGCCCAGCTCGGCGGCCATCTTCACGAGCTTGCCCACGCCGGTCTGATCGAGCTTGGCGAACGGGTCGTTCTCGTAGATCTTCTTGTCGTAGTACGCGCCGAGGAACTTGCCGGCGTCGTCACGGCTGAAGCCGAAGGTCATCTGCGTGAGGTCGTTGGTGCCGAAAGAGAAAAAGTCCGCTTCCTTGGCGATTTCGTCCGCGGTCAGAGCGGCGCGCGGGATCTCGATCATGGTGCCGACCTTATAGGTCATGTCAGACTTGACGGAGGCGATGATCTCATCGGCGGTCTTGACGACGACGTCCTTGACGTACTTGAGCTCCTTGGCCTCGCCGACGAGCGGGATCATGATCTCGGGCACAATGTGCCAGTCGGGATGCTTGGCGTTGACGTTGAGCGCGGCCTTGATGACCGCACGGGTCTGCATGACGGCGATCTCCGGGAAAGTGACGGCCAAACGACAGCCGCGGTGGCCCATCATGGGGTTGAACTCGTGGAGGGAGGCGATGATGCTCTTGATCTCGGCAACGCTCTTACCCATATCCTTGGCGAGCAGCTCGATGTCGGCCTCCTCGGTGGGGACGAACTCGTGCAGCGGGGGATCGAGGAAGCGCACGGTCATCGGGCGGCCCTCGAGCGCGATATACATGGCCTCAAAGTCGCCCTGCTGCATCGGCTCGAGCTTGGCGAGCGCCTTCTCGCGCTGTTCCTTGGTGTCGGAGCAGATCATCTCGCGGATGGCGGGGATGCGGTCGGCCTCGAAGAACATATGCTCGGTGCGGCAGAGGCCGATGCCTTCTGCGCCGAACTTGACCGCCTGCGCGGTATCGTGTGGGTTATCGGCGTTGGTGCGGACGCCAAGACAGCGGTACTTGTCCGCCCAGCCCATGACGCGACCGAACTCGCCGCCGATGGAAGCGTCCACCGTGGGAACGGCACCGTCGTAGATGTTGCCGGTGGAGCCGTCGATGCTCAGCCAGTCGCCCTCGTGATAGACCTTGCCGGCCAGCTCGAACTTCTTGTTCTCCTCGTCCATCTTGATCTCGCCGCAGCCGGAGACGCAGCACTTGCCCATGCCGCGGGCCACGACGGCCGCGTGGGAGGTCATGCCGCCGCGCACGGTCAGAATGCCCTGAGAGGCCTTCATGCCCTCAATGTCCTCGGGAGAGGTCTCAAGGCGGACGAGCACGACCTTCTCGCCGCGCTCCTTCCACGCCTTGGCGTCCTCGGCGGAGAAAACGATCTTGCCGCAGGCCGCGCCGGGAGAAGCGGGCAGGGCCTTGCCGATAACGGGAGTCTTTTTAAGAACCTCCGCGTCGAACTGGGGATGGAGCAGCGTATCGAGAGAGCGCGGCTCAATCATGGCAACAGCCTTCTTCTCGTCGATCATGCCCTCGTCCACAAGGTCGCAGGCGATCTTGAGGGCGGCGGCGGGGGTGCGCTTGCCGTTGCGGGTCTGGAGCATATAGAGCTTGCCGTGCTCGACGGTGAACTCCATATCCTGCATGTCACGATAGTGGTCCTCGAGGATCTTGCAGACGTCCTGGAACTGCTTGAACGCCTCGGGGAACTTCTCGGCCATCTCGGCAATGGGCATCGGGGTACGGAC
>CAVKBJ010000045.1:0-3811 GCA_963654505.1 Lachnospiraceae bacterium | reverse complement strand
GCATGGAGCAGTCGCGGCGTCTGCTGCAACCCGAGACTTAGAGGGGGAATGCGCTGCGGCGCATTCCCCCTCTAAGCATGAGGAAACCGGAGCCTTTCGGCTCCGATTTTCGTTTTTTTGGTTTATTTGCCCAGCGAAGAGACGGGCAGGGGCTTGCTTTTGCCGCTGATGCGGCAGTCGCACCCGGCGCGCCATTCGTGCGAGCGGGAAAAGCGGCTGACCATGTCGATGAAATCACGGGCGGCGGGCAGCAGGTAGCGCTTCTTTTTATAGACAACGCTCAGAGGATGGCTGAGGTCGGGCGAGTTCAGGTCGTAAAAGATCAGCGCTTCACGGTTCGGCGCGTTGTGGATGGCGGTCTCGTTGACGAAGCAGAAGCCGTAGTTGCCCGCGGTGAGGTTCAGCGCGGTGGTCGCGTTGGAGCTGTAGATGAAGTTCTGCGGCGTGACGCGCTTCCGCTCCAGATAGTTGTTCACGCGGGCGGCGAGCATCAGCTCGGGACGCAGCAGGATCATCCGCTCGTGCTCAAGCAGGGTGAGGTCGGGCTGCCCGCCGTCGATGATAGTCTGATAGAGCGCCCGCG
This sequence comes from Lachnospiraceae bacterium, assembly GCA_963654505.1. Lineage (GTDB taxonomy): Bacteria > Bacillota > Clostridia > Oscillospirales > Oscillospiraceae > Hominicoprocola. The sequence goes on along the minus strand of CAVKBJ010000045.1, from coordinate 3,228 downwards.
CGGCCGGATTGGCGCGGTTGCCGACGAGCAGGATCTTTTCGTAGAGCAGCGTCTCCGTGACCAGATAGTCGGGCGTGTCCAGATTTGTGTTCATGATGGCGAAGTCCGCCTTGCTGTCCGCCACCAGTCGGTACAGCTCGCTGGTCGGCTGTTCGAACAGCTCCAAATGGACCTCCGGATGCTCCTGCGAAAAGCGCGGCAGGATATTGGGCAGCAGCGTGCTCGCCCGCCAGTTGCTCATGGCGATGCAGAGCGTCTGCCTTCTGCCCGCGCTGAGTCGGTCGAAATTCTGAAAAAGATTCTCACTGCGCAGGCTGCACTCCTCCAGGTAACGCAGATAGACCTCGCCCGCCGCGGTCAGCTCCAGCGGCGACTTTTTCCGGTCAAGCAGCGGAACGTCAAACTCCTTTTCCAGTCGAATGATGTACTGGCTCAGGTAGGGCTGCGAAATATGCAGCCGTCCCGCCGCCCTGGAGATGCTGCGCTCCGCGGCGACGGTGAGAAAATATTCGGGGTTCCGATCCTGAAACATCCGCGCACACCTCCTTTTTTCCTGCATTATACCGTCCGCGCGGTGCACCGTCAAGAACGATATAGCAAAATTACTATACAAATAGTCATTTTTAAGTCTTTGACCTTTTTACCCAGTCGATTTATGATGAAAACAGCTAAAGGGCCCAACATAAATCTAAGGAAAAGGTGATAATATGCCAAAATTTACTCCGGACGTTCTTCGTAAGTATTGCAAAGATGTTCTGATCGCCTCCGGCGTGGACGCCGACTGTGCCGAAGCCACCGCGGGAATGCTGGTGGATGCGGAGGTCACCGGTATGTCCACCCACGGCGTCAGCCGCATGGGCATTTACATGGCGCGTATCCATGCCGGTATCATGTCCCCGCACAATAATATCCATATCGTGAAGGAAAGCCCCTCCGCCCTGACGGTGGATGCCGGCAACTCCCTCGGCGCGGCGGCGGCCAAGTTCACCATGACTAGGTGCATCGAAAAGGCAAGAGAGACGGGCGTTTGCTTTGCCGCCGTGCGCAACTCCAACCACTTCGGCACCGCCGCCTATTACACCAAGATGGCGGTCGAGGCCGGCATGATGGGCCTTTGCTGCGCGAACCTCAAGGGCAACGTGGCGCCTTTCGGCGCGGCGGAGCCGTATCTCGGCACGAACCCCCTGTCCCTCGCCTGCCCCACCAAGACCCGCCCGCTGGTGACGGACATCGCGACCAGCACCGTGGCGCTGGGCAAGCTGATCCTTGCGCAGAAGCTTGGCAAGTCCATCCCTGAGGGCTGGGCGCTGGACGCGGACGGCAATCCCACCACCGATCCGGCGGAGGGCCGCAAGGGAATGCTCACGCCCTTCGGCGGCCCCAAAGGCAGCGGCATCGCCATCATGATCGACATTGCCAGCGGCATTCTCTCCGGCGGCGGCTTCGGCAACCACCTCACCGGCCTTTATGAAATGACCGGACCGCAGGGCGTGGGGCACTTCATGGGCGCCATCGATGTTTCCCACTTCATCGACCTTGAGACCTTCAAGGAAAAGGTCAGCGAGATGTCCGCGGAGATCAAGGCGCTGAAAAAGGCCCCCGGCGTACAGGAAATCCTGATGCCCGGCGATCTGGAGGCCAACAAGCGCGCCGTCAACGAGCGGGACGGCATCGAGGTGCCCGAGCAGGTCTACAACGAGCTTCTGGAGCTCGGCAAGCCCTACGGACTTACGCTTTGACCGATACGCGACCCCTTACATCTGAAAATAGAAAATAAAAGGAGCAAGACTATGTCAAGTACCTACGTGATCGTTGTCCTACTGATCGTTGTCGCACTTCTGATCTTTATGGTCAGTAAACTCAAATGCCACGCAGTCATCGCGCTTCTCGCCGCTACTGTTCTTTTGGGTGTTTTGGTCGGCACGCCGCTCGGCGAGATACCGGAGATGCTCAACAAGGGCTTCGGCGACACCTGTAAGAGCGTCGCGCTCGTCATTTTCCTCGGCTCTCTGCTCGGACTGATCCTCAGTGAGACCGGCGCCATTCAGAAGCTCACCAATTCCCTTGTCGATCTGTGCGGCACCAAAGGCGTGCTTTGGGCGGTCGGCATCAGCTGCTTCATCCTCGGCATTCCCGTCTTTCCCGATACCGTCAGCCTGCTGACCATCCCCCTGTGCACAAACCTCTCCAAGAAAACCAACGTGTCCATGATGGCCTTTGCCGGCGTGATGCAGATCAGCATCGTCACCAGCTCCCTCGTTCCACCCACGCCCGGCCCCGTGGCAGGCGCGGCCGTCCTCGGTCTGCCGCTCGGCGAAGCGATCCCCTGGGGCATCCTCGTCTCCATCCCCGGCCTGATCGCCGGCGTACTGTACGCCTCCACACTGAAGAACGTTCACGTTCCGCTCAATCAGAACTTCCTGCAGGAGGATGACAGCCTCGCGCAGATCAAGATGAGCCTCTTTACCGCTGTCATGCCCATCATCGTCCCCGTTCTGCTCATCGTCGGCCAGACCGCGACGGACGTGTTCATGCCCGGCACGACGCTTGCCGAGGTCATGAGCTTCATCGGCGCGCCGCTCTCCGCGCTCATCATCGGCTGCCTGCTCGCCATCTTTACGCAGATCAAGGGCTGGTGGAAACGTGAGGACGTGCGCGACACATGGATCTCCAAGGCGATGACCGACTGCGCCGGTCCGGTGTTCATCACCGCGCTCGGCGGCTCGCTGGCCGCTTTCATCAAGGGCGCCGGCGTTGCCGAAACGCTTGCCGAGATGGTCGTTGACGCCGGCATCCCCGGCATCTTCGTGCCCATGCTCATCAGCATCCTCATCCGCATCGTCACCGGATCCAACACGCTCGCCGTGACCACCACCGCGGCGCTCTGCCAGCCCATGCTGGCTACGCTCGGCGTGAGCACGCTCGCGGCCTACCTCGCCATGTGCTCCGGCGGCATCATCATGAGCCACGCGAACAGCTCTGGTTTCTGGCTGACCTGCTCCATGACGCAGCTCGACTTCAAGCAGGGCATCCGCTCCGTCGGCATGGTGACGCTCGTTACCGGTCTTGCCTGCTGCGCAATGACGCTCATTCTCTATTTCTGCGGCATTATCTAATCCCGGACGCGTCGGCATTGACATTCTATTCGATTTTTGATATAAGGAGATTACAACTATGGCAAAGATTCTCATTACCGAAACCGTGCATCCCATCGGGCCAGAGCTGCTG
>CAVKBJ010000044.1:0-28076 GCA_963654505.1 Lachnospiraceae bacterium | reverse complement strand
GGCTGTGCCTGTCGCTTGCGAAGCTCGTACATTATCATGTGGTACCACTGCTTGTCTGCTTCATGTGCCTTTCGGCGGTGCTTTCGATGTTCATCGACAGCATCACGGTCGTTCTTTTCCTCGCCACAGTCACGCTTGAGCTGGCGCAGATCATGAAGTTCGATCCTGTGCCGATGATCCTCTCTGAGGTATTCTGCGCCAACCTCGGCGGTGCGGCGACGATGTGCGGCGATCCGCCGAACATCATCATCGGCACCTCGCTCGGCTATACCTTCTTCGACTTCATCGAAAATACCGGCGAGATCGTCGCGGTCTGCTTCGTGTTCGTTGCCATCTACTTCTGGCTGTGCTTCCGCAAGGAGCTGCAGCGCGAGGAGCGCGCGAACGGCGGGCCGGTCGTCTGTCCGGAGCCGGCGAGCGCTATCACGGATCGCAAGGCTTTCGGCGCGAGCGCGCTCGTGTTCCTGCTGGCGGTCCTGCTGCTCGTAACGCACGCGCAGACGGGCCTGACGGTCGCCTGCATCGGCGTGATCGTCGCGGCGCTCACGCTCCTTATCATGGGCCTGACGCACGGAAGAGCGACGGTTGTCGAGGTCATCCGAGGCGTGGACTATAAGACGCTGCTTTTCTTCATTGGCCTGTTCGTATCCGTCTGCGGGCTGGAAAAGACCGGTGTGCTGGAGATCATCGCGCGCTTTATCACCGACGTCAGCGGCGGCCGCGTGGCGGCGATCGTTGTCGTTATCCTCTGGCTATCCGCCGTCACAAGCGCCTTTGTGGACAATATTCCCTTTGCCGCCACGATGGTCCCGGTCATCCGCTCCATCGCCGCGGTCGAGGGCATGGACGTGGGCGTGCTGGCATGGGCGCTGTCCCTCGGTACGGACCTCGGCGGCAACGCGACGCCCATCGGCGCGAGCGCGAACGTGGTTGGCACCTCGGTGTCCGCCAAGGGCGGGCATCCCATCGGCTGGGGCCGCTACTGCAAATACTGTGTGCCCGCCACGATCCTCGTGATGGCGGTGTGCACGGTCTGTCTGTTCCTGCGCTATCTCTGAGAAAAGCGAAAAGAAGGGAGCTACCGCAATGAAAGATCAGATCATCATCACTATGGGCCGTGAGCACGGCAGCGGCGGTCACTATATCGCCGACATGATCACGCGCGAGCTTGGCATCAAGCTCTACGACAAGGATTCCATCGAGGCGGAGATCGTCTCCGAGGGCTACAACGAGGAGCTGATCCGCAGGATGGACGAAAAGCCGGTCAATTTCTTTGCTTCCCGCCGCATCGGGAAGTATTCCAACTCGCTTGAGGTCAACGTGGCGGAAAAGACCTTTGACATGATCCGCGCCAAGGCGACGAGCGGTGAGTCTTTCCTGATCATCGGCCGCTGCGCCGAGCAGGTGCTCAAGGACGATCCGCACCGCATCAGTCTCTTTATCGGCGGCGATCCGCAAGCCAAGCTCTCCCGCGTGATGGAAAAGAAGGGCCTCTCCGCAGAGAAGGCCATCGAGGAGATCCGCGAGATCGACCACCAGCGCAAGTCCTACCACAACTACTACTGTGATACGAAGTGGGGAGACGCGCGCGGTTACGACCTGACCGTCAAGAGCAACGTGCTCGGCTGTGAAAAAACGGCGGAGATGCTCGTCAGCTATATCCGCAGCTTTATGGAGCAGGACTGAATAAGGAAAAGGAAACCGCGGCATCGCCGCGGTTTCCTTTCTGCAAATTTTCCTTTGCCCGCGCTTACAGCAACAGAACGCCGGCGTCCGCGCAGGTCCTGATGGTGTCGTCGTCCCAAAGGCTCACCTGCACCTCACCGATGTGGGCGGTGCCGATCATCAGCATACAAAGACGGCTCTGACCGATGCCGCCGCCCATTGTCAGGGGCAGCTCGCCCGCGAGCAGCATCTTGTGGAAGGGGAGAGTGCGGCGGTCGTCGCAGCCGGAAACGGTGAGCTGATGGTCAAGGGACTCGGGGCTGACGCGGATGCCCATGGAGGAGATCTCAAAGGCGTGGCCAAGCACGTCGTTCCAAAACAGCAGATCGCCGTTGAGTGTCCAGTCGTCGTAGTCGGGTGCGCGGCCGTCGTGCTTGATGCCGGAGTGCAGGGTAAGACCGATCTGCATCAGGAACACGGTGCCGTGCTCGCGGCAGATGGCATCCTCGCGCTGCTTGGGCGTGAGGTCGGGGTACTTGTCCTCCAGCTCCTGCGTGGTGATGAAGAACACCTCTCGGGAGAGCCTGGTGTGCAGGCTCGGGAAAGCGATGCCGAGCGCGTCGTTCGTCTCAACGATGGCGCCCACGATGTCGCGCACCGTGCGCTTGAGGTAGGACACATTGCGGTCGCCGGCGTCGATGACCTTCTCCCAGTCCCATTGGTCGACGTAGATAGAGTGGAGGTTATCCACCTCCTCGTCGCGGCGGATGGCGTTCATATCGGTGAACAGGCCCTTGCCGACGTTGAACTCATAGCGCTTGAGCGCCAGACGCTTCCACTTGGCGAGGCTCTGCACGACCTGCGCGTTGTGGCCGACGTCGGGGATATCAAAGCTGACGGGGCGCTCCACACCGTTGAGGTTGTCGTTCAGACCGGAATTTTCCTCCACGAAGAGGGGGGCGGAAACGCGGCGCAGATTGAGCGCGTTGCTCAGATTGACCTGAAAATTACTCTTGATGAATTCGATGGCGCGCTGCATCTCGTAGACGCTCAGCGGCGTGTGATAGTGGGCGGGAATGTAGGTCTTGCTCATTGCCGGTTCACTCCTGTTCGTTTTATTTGTATGTTTGATATGGATAAAAAACACAACTTTGATTATAGCAAGTCATACAAAAAAAGCAAGAAAAAATTTTTTGAGATCCGGGAACAAAATCGGGTAAAAAATCGTCTTAAATACAGCACAAATAAATGGTTACATTTTGTATCCAAATTGTAACCATTTCGCAAAGACTTCTTGAGAAACCTGTGCTATAGTGTATGAAGCGTATTACACACGGCAAAACCGAGAAAGGAAGATCAGCAACATGGAACAGACAATGGAAACCACCGCGCAGCCGATGCCGGCGGCACCGGCCGGTGCGGCGGGCGCTCCCACGCCGCCGAAGAATAAGAAGAAACGCAAAAAGACCATACGGCGCGTTATCGCGCTCGTGCTGGTACTGGCGCTCGGTCTGGCATACTTCAAGTTCGCCAGGAAGAGCGGCAGCAGTGAGCAGCAGGTCGTGACAGACATTGTGCAGTACGGCTCGATCACCTCGACGGTGGAGGGCAGCGGCATGGTCAAGGCGAAGAACAGCGAAACGATCACGCTGGCCACCGCCGGTACAGTGACGGATGTGTTCGTCAGCGAGGGTCAGCAGGTCGCAGCGGGCGATCCGCTCTTTACCTACGACTCTCCCGCCGCGGAGAAGGCTGTGCGCGATGCAAAGACAGACATCGAGGGCTATCAGAAAAAGCTCAATGCCGCCTATAAGGACATCGCGGCGCTGACGCTGACGGCTCCCTACGACGGCAAGCTCATGGAGACCGTGAAGCTCACGGTCGGCGACGAGGTCAGCGCGCAGAAGGTCGCGACGCTCGTGGACGATACGCGGATGCGGCTCACGCAGTATTTCAGCTATGCCTACGAGAATGAGATCTATGCCGGTCAGGCCGTGCAGGTCTCCGTCCCCGCGCTGATGGCGACGGTCGAGGGCACGGTGGAAAAGGTAAATATGGTCAAGCGCGTGACGAGCGAAGGAACTGAGCTGTTCAGCGCGGATATCGTGGTCCCGAACGCGGGCGTGCTCGCGAAGGATATGGAGGCCTCCGCCACGGCGGTCGTGAACGGCGAGACGATCTATCCCTATGAAACCGGCAAGCTGGACTACTACCGCACGAGCGATCTGAGCATACCGGCCGGAACGGTCGCCTCCACCAATCTGATCGACTATCTCTCCGTTTCCGCCGGCCAGCTTCTGGTGCAGGTCAACGGCGAGAACACCGAGAACACCATCTTCGACCTCGAACAGGAGCTGCAAAAGGCGCAGAAAACGCTGGAAGAGGCCGAGAAGAACGCGGCCTACGCCAACGCCGTCGCGCCCATCAGCGGCACGATCATCGGCCTGAGCCTGACGCCGGGACAGGAGATCAGCACAGCCACCACGGCGATGACCATTTCCGACACCTCCACCGTTGTTGTCAGCGCGACCGTGGACGAGCGCAACGTCAGCTACCTCAAGGTCGGCATGGGCGTGAACCTTGAGCAGTGGAACGGTTCGAGCTACGGCACTATCAGTGCCGTGAGCCTGTCGAGCAGCGTCAACAACGGCGTCGCCACCTATCCGTTCACCATCGAGGCGGACAACACCGACGGCACCCTGCAGGTCAACAGTTACATCAACTACAAGCTCACCGCAAGCCAGAGCGACAACTGCCTCGTCCTGCCCATTCAGGCGGTGCGCACGGTCAGCCTCGACGACGGCACGAGCGCCACGGTCGTCTACGTGCAGGCGGACAGCGCGCCCGAGAACGCGGTCAGCGTGTCCTACTCGGACGAGGAGATCCCCGCGGGCTTCTATCCCGTGCAGGTGGAGATCGGCATTCAGGACAGCTACAACGTCGAGATCAAGTCCGGCGTGGAGGAGGGTACCACCGTCTACACGCAGACCATGTCGGACAGCGTGTGGGGTTGATCGCATGGCGAAATTGATCGAACTGCGGAACGTCTATAAGATCTACTCCGAGGGTCTTGAGAGCGAGGTCCGCGCGCTTGACGGCGTTTCGCTCACCATCGACAGGGGCGAGTTCGTCGCCATCGTCGGTCAGTCCGGCTCGGGCAAATCGACGATGATGAACGTTCTCGGCTGTCTGGACATTCCGACCTACGGGGAATACCTGCTCGACGGAACGGACGTGAGCGAGCTGAGCGACACGCAGCTCTCCCGCATCCGCAACAGGGAGATCGGGTTCATCTTCCAGCAGTATAACCTCATCCAATCGCTCACCGTGCAGGAGAACGTCGAGCTGCCGCTCGTCTATCAGGGCATCGGTATCGACGACCGGCACGAGCTTGCCATCGAAGCGCTCGAGCGCGTCGGCCTTGCCGACCGCCGCAAGCATCGGCCCGCGCAAATGTCCGGCGGCCAGCAGCAGCGCGTGGCCATCGCCCGCGCCATCTCAACGCACCCGCCCATCATCATGGCGGACGAGCCGACCGGCGCGCTGGACTCCAGAACGGGCCATGAGGTGCTGAAATTCCTCCAGCAGCTCAATAAGGAGGGCAGCACCGTCATTCTCATCACGCACGATAACGGCATCGCCGCTACCGCGCGGCGCTGCGTCCGCCTTGCGGACGGTAAGATCATCGAGGACCGTGAGCAGGAGGTGGATTGGCTGTGAACATTCTTCAGGCATTCAAAATGGCGTGGAAGTCCATCACGGGCAAGAAGGGGCGCAGCGCGCTGACCATTCTCTCCATCTTCATCGGCATCGCCGCCGTCATGACCATCGTTTCGGTCATGGAGGGCATGAAAGAGGAGATGATGAAGCAGTTCTCCGCCATGGGCTCCAACCGTCTTACGGTGAGTATGTACTCGAATATGTACGACGAGAACGGCAACAACATCGGCAAGGACTATTTCCCCGACCTCTACGACTATTGTCAGGGACTCAAGGACATGGTCATCGGCGTAACGCCGAGCGGACAGTCGTACAACGCCACCGTGGTCTACGGCACCAAGACGAGCGCCAACATGGAGTATGAGTACGACGAGCAGTACAACCTCATCAGCGGCCCGCCGACGATCTATTACGGCTCCGACCAGTATAGCGTGTGCAACAACCTCACGCTCGCCAAGGGCCGCGACATTGCCTACCTTGATATGCAGAACTATAATCAGGTCTGCGTCATCGGCGCCCAGGCGGCCAAGCTCTTCTTCGGCACGGTCGATCCGGTCGGCAAGGAGGTGCAGTTCAACGGCAATAAGTTTACCGTTGTCGGCGTCTACGCCGCGCGCGGCGGCGAGGGAGAGAACGCCATCAACCAGCTCGACAACATCTTTGTGCTGCCCTACACGGCCTCGCGCCTGCTCGGCGGCGACGTATCGACCTATACCGTCAAGGTGCGCAGCAGCGAGGACATGACGGAGGTCACCTCCCGTCTCGGCGGCTTTCTCAAGGGGCTGATCCCGCAGAGCGCGGGCGGCTACAGCGTTTACAACGAGGGCCAGTGGCAGGACTACCAGAACGAGACGATGAACATGATCTCGATGGTGCTCGGCGGCATCGCGGCCATCTCGCTGCTCGTCGGCGGCATCGGCATCATGAACATCATGCTCGTCACCGTGACCGAGCGCACGCGCGAGATCGGTATCCGCCGCGCCATCGGCGCGCAACGTGCGAGCGTCGTTACCCAGTTTCTGATCGAGGCGGGTATGCTCTGCGGCATGGGCGGCATCGTCGGCATCGCGGTCGGCACGCTCGGCAGCGTGATTGTCAGCCGCCTGATGTATCAGATGACCATTTACCCGCCCTTGTGGGTCGGCCTCGCGGCGTTCGCGCTGAGCGTCGCGCTGGGCGTGCTGTTCGGCAGCTACCCCGCCATCAAGGCATCCAAGCTCCAGCCGGTCGAAGCGCTGCGGGCGGAATGAGAGGAGAAAAATGATGAAAAAAAGAGTATTTTCCGCGCTGCTTGCGCTTGTGCTCGCGCTTTCGGCAGTGGTAATCCCCGCCTCGGCGGCGGACAGCTTCTCCGACGTGACGGACAAGAAAACGGCGCAGAACGTAGAGGTGTTGCGTCTGCTCGGCGTGATCGAGGGCGACGGCGCGGGACGGTTCCGCCCGCAATCCCAGCTCACCCGCGCGGAGTTCTGCAAAATGCTGATCACCATGATGGGCAGCAGCGACGTCACGCGCTATCGGACGATGACCATTTTTTCCGACGTGCGCGCGAGCCATTGGGCGTCTCGTTATGTCAACTACGCCGTGCGCAGCGCGAAGCTGCTCGCGGGTATGCCTGACGGCACCTTCCAGCCGGATCGTGCCATCACCTACGGGGAGGCGGTCACCATCCTCATGCGCCTGCTCGGCTACACGGATAAGGACAGCGGCGGCATTTGGCCCGAAGGCTACATCGACCTTGCCGCGTCGACCGGCGTGAGCGCCGGCGTGAACCTCACCGGCGGCGCGGCCATTTCCCGCGCGCAGGCGGCGCAGCTCTTTGTCAATGTGCTCGGCGCGAAATCGACGAGCAGCAGCACCGACAAGGACGGCGCGACGTCCACCACCACGAAGATATACAACCCGACGGACTGCGCTTCGCGCGAGCGCGTGACGCTCATCTCTTTGAGCGGCAGCACGGCGCGCGTCTCCGGCGGCAAATCCACGACCTACGATCTGGTGCGTCCGAGCAGCTCCACCGCGCTCAACGGTCTCAAGGGAGATCTGCTGCTCGATGCGGACGGTAAGGTGCTGACCTTCGTTCCCGTGGTGAGCAGCACGACGGGCGCGGCGGTGAGCAGCGCGGCGGTCATTCTCGCGGCGGACAAGGCCACGGACGGCATCAGCGCCCTGACGGACGGCAGAACGGACTTCGACGTGTACCGCAACGGCGTGCCCAGCTCCGTTTCCGCGCTGCGCCGCTACGACGTCGTGACCTACGACGCCTCGTCGAACACCCTCTATGCCTGCGATACCCGCGTGGCAGTGTATTATGAGAGCTGCGAGCCCTCGCCCAGCGCGCCGAACAGCATCACGGTACTCAACGGAATGCAGCTTACCGTCCTGTCCACGGCGCAGGAGAGCCTGAGCAAGTTCAAGCCCGGCAAGACCATGACGCTCCTGCTCACGAGCGACGGCAGCGTGGCCGGCGCAGTGGAGAGCAGCGGCTCGGCCCGCGCGAACGCGGTCGGCGTCGTGGACTCCAAGGGCAAGCTCCAGATGTTCTGCGGCAGTACGATGATCGCCATTGACGGTACTTACACCGATTACAGCGGAAAGCTGGTCGGCATTTCCTCCTCCAAGGATAAGACGGTCAGCCTGTCGGCCAAGTCCGGCGGCGCGAGCGGCGATCTCGACGTCCGCGAGCAGACGCTCGGCGGTAGGAAGCTGGCGGATAACGTGCTGATCTACGTGGACGGCGAGCTCAAGAGCCTTTCCGAGCTGACGGAGATCATCGTTCCGCAGAGCCGAGTCATCTACGCCCGCACGGACAGCAGCGGTGCAGTCGATCTGATCGCGCTGAGCGACACGGGTGCTGACAGCGAGGAAAAGTATGGTCGTGTGAAGAGCATTACTGAGGACGAGACGAGCAAGGTCAGAAGCATCGAGATCGACTGCGGTACGACGTCCCCAATCACTCACAATGCCGGTTACGCGGTCAAAGTCGGTGACTTTGTAGTCTTTACGGAAGGCGATGGGCGCTTCACGCAGATGATCACGCTGAGTAACAAGTTTAGTCGTGTTCCTACCTCCGCGTGGGTCGGAACGACGGCGGTCAACTACGGCGGACGCACCTACAGCGTGCCCTCCAATGTCCTGATCTGGAATCGGGACACCGGGGACTGGTTCACCGGCGATGTGGATGCGGCGCTCCAGTACGGCGGCACGATGAACCTCTACGTGAGGGACGGCATCGTCCGTGTGGTTGAGATCGGCGGCTGAACGCCGGCAAAACAGTAAAAACCAACTCCCGCTGCCTTGTGGCAGCGGGAGTTGGTTTTTGAAGGATCAGGGCTTCAGAGTACCAGCGCCAGCAGACGCGGCGTCACATAGGTCTCAACGAGCGCCGAAACGGCGAGCAGCGGCAGAACGACGTAGAGAAAGAGCGTCGAAACCTCGGAGAGCGTTTGCAGGATGCGCACCTTCTTGTCGCCGCGCACACGCGCGGTCACGCGCGAGCAGAGATACAATCCCGCCGCGCAGAAAAACACGAGCGCGGGCAGCTCAAAGATGCCGTGGGGGAGAATGCCGACGAGGTACGCGCCGAGCCCGACGCCGCTTTGCACATAGTATGCGCCCATCACGCCGAGCAGAAAAAAGTTGAAGCCGAGTGGGAGGGCCGCAAGGTAGGCGAAGGGGACAAGTCCCCACAAAATCGCCGAGAAAGCGGCGGTGAGGTTGTTGGCGAAGATGGCGGTCGCCGCGTTCTTTGTCTCCGCGGCGGAGCTGAGGCCGGCGCTTTCGATGGCCTGTTCGAGAAACTCCGTGACGTGGCCGGTCAGCTGCGGAAAGAGCCACGCGGCGGCAAAGCCGGCGAGCACGAGAATCGGCGCAACGATGGCGGCGCGGCGCACCTCCTCGCCGTAGCCGTTCTGCCACGTCTCAAGGAGCGTACGCCGAAGGTAGGAGTTGAGCTGATCCATCAGGCGAGCTTCTCGATGCCGCGCTTCACGCGGCGGAGCGTTTCATCCTTGCCGAGGATCTTACAGATCTCGACCGCGCCGCCGGGCGTGACGAGCTTGCCCGCGCAGGCGATGCGCAGCGGCCACATGAGCGTCGCGTTCTTCACGCCCAGCTCCTCGGCAAACGCGATGAGCATATCGTGGATGCCGTCCGTCGTCCAGTCGGTCCGCGCTTCGAGCTTGGGGAGCACCTTTTGCAGCATATCAAGCGATACCGCCGCGTCGGTCTTGGACTTCTTGTTGGTGTAGAAGGCCGCGTCGTAGTCGGGCAGCGCGTCGAAGAAATCGACCTTCTCGGGAATGTCCGTGAGCTTTTCACAGCGGGCCTGCAAAAGCGCCGCGATCTCACTCACGGAATACGCCTCGTTCTTTACCGACTGACGGATGAACGGCTCGGCGGCCTTTGCGAAGTTCTCGGGGGACATGGAGCGGATATAGTTGGCGTTAAAGTAGGTAAGCTTTTCGATGTCGAAAATGGCGGGGGACTTGGAAATGCCCGCGATGTCGAACGCCTCGGCCAGCTCCTGCATGGTGAAGAATTCCTGCTCGGCCCTGTCGCCGCGCGGCGACCAGCCGAGGAGAGCAACGTAATTCAAAATGGCGGGCGTCAGGAAGCCCTGCGCCTTGAGATCCTCATAGCTCGGATCGCCGTGGCGCTTGGACATTTTGTGCTGCGCGTCGCGCATGACGGGCGAGCAGTGAACATAGGTCGGCACCTCCCAGCCGAACGCTTCGTAAAGAAGGTTGTACTTCGGCGCGGAGGAAAGATACTCGCTGCCGCGCACGACGTGGGTGATGCCCATGAGGTGGTCGTCGATAACGTTGGCAAAGTTGTAGGTCGGCAGACCGTCGCGCTTCAAGAGCACCTGATCGTCAAGCGTTTTGTTCTCCACCGTGATGTCGCCGAAAATGGCATCGTGGAAGGTGGTCGTGCCCTCCTTAGGGATGCGCTGGCGGACGACGTAAGGCTCACCGGCCGCGACGCGGGCCCTGGCCTCGTCGAGCGGCAGATCGCGGCAGGGATCGTCCGCGCGGTCGAACTCGCCGGAATCCTCGGCGCTCTCGGCCTTTTCACAGAAACAGTAATACGCGCCGCCGCGCTCGACGAGCAGCTCGGCATACTTGCCGTAGGTGTCGCGGCGCTCCGACTGGATATAAGGCGCAACGGGGCCGCCGACGTCGGGGCCTTCGTCGTGATCCAGCCCGCATTCGGCAAGCGTGCGGTAGATCACGTCGGTCGCGCCCTCAATGAGACGGCCCTGATCGGTGTCCTCGATGCGGAGGATGAATGTGCCGCCCGCATTGCGGGCGATGAGCCAGGTGTAGAGCGCGGTGCGCAGGTTGCCGACGTGCATATAGCCGGTGGGGGAGGGAGCGAAGCGCGTGCGCACCTTGCCGTGCGGGATCTTCGCCTCCATCTCGTTGAAGTACGTCATATCAAGGGACATGGGATGACCTCCTGAAGTAAAAATTTCAGTGTTTCCCAGTTTACATTTTGTGCCCGCGCTTGTCAACGGTTTCTTGCTTTTTTAGGATAGGTGTGCTATGATATCAAATTGAGAAGTTAGGCACTTTCCGCGCCCCGTGCGCCAATCACGAATAGAAACGAGGAAAATCGTTATGGAAGCAAACGCTCCGGCCAAAAAGAGAATTTTCAGCGGCATCCAGCCCAGCGGCGAGCTGACGCTCGGCTCCTACATGGGGGCAATCAAGAACTGGGTGAGCCTACAGGACGAATACGACTGCCTGTACTGCATCGTGGATATGCATGCCATTACCGTGCGCCAGAACCCCGCCGACCTGCGGCGGCGCTCGGTCAACCAGCTCGCGCAGTACATCGCCTGCGGTCTTGATCCGGAAAAGAACATCATGTTCATTCAGAGCCACGTGCCCCAGCACGCGGAGCTTTCGTGGGTGCTCGGCTGCTATACGCAGTTTGGCGAGCTTTCCCGCATGACGCAGTTTAAGGACAAGGCCGCCAAGCACGCGGACAACATCACCGCGGGGCTGTTCACCTATCCGGTGCTGATGGCGGCGGATATTCTCGTCTATCAGGCCGACCTCGTGCCGGTCGGGCAGGACCAGAAGCAGCACGTCGAGCTTTGCCGCGACATCGCCCAGCGCTTCAACGGCGTGTACGGCGATACCTTCACGCTGCCCGAGCCGTTCATCCCGAAGATGGGCGCGCGCGTGATGAGCCTCGGCGACCCGACGAGCAAGATGTCTAAGTCCGACCCCGACGGCTGCGTCTACATGATGGACAAGCCAGAGGATATCATGCGCAAGTTTAAGCGCGCGGTGACGGACTGCGACGCCTGCGTGAAGTTCGACAGGGAGAATAAGCCCGGCATCTCGAACCTGCTCTCCGTCTACTGCGCCGCCACCGGCAAGACCGTGGAGGAGGCCGAAGCCGAGTTCGCCGGTCAGGGCTACGGCGTTTTCAAGCCCGCCGTGGCCGAGTCGGTCATCGAGCTGCTGCGTCCCATCCGTGAGGAGGCCGAGCGCCTGATGGCGGACAAGGCATATCTTGAGGGCGTTTACAAGGACGGTGCGCAGAGGGCGTCCTACCTCGCGGAAAAGACGCTGCGCAAGGTCTACAAGAGGGTCGGCTTCGTCGCCAAATAAGAGGAGACTATGGATATTCAGAAAGAACTGTTGCTCTGGGTAGGCGCGGCGCTTTTGTGCGCGCTCGTGGTGAGCTTCATCATGTGCCCGCTCGTGAAGTCGTTCGCCTATAAGATCGGCGCGATCGACGTGCCGAAGGACGGCCGGCGGATGCACAAAAAGCCTGTACCGCGGCTCGGCGGCCTCGCCATCTTCCTCGGCTTTATGGTCAGCATCCTGCTTTTCGTTCACATCGACCATCAGATGAAGGGCATCCTGCTCGGCGCCGTTATCATCGTGGTGCTCGGCGTGGTGGATGATATGACGCCGCTGCGCGCGAAGTTCAAGTTTTTAGTGCAGGTCTGCGCGGCGCTGGTCGCCGTGTACCACGGCGTTGTGATCGAGATCCTCACGAACCCCAACGTCTTTTCGGACGCGCCCTATTGGGCGCTCGGCTGGATGAAGTACCCCGTGACGGTGCTGTGGATCGTCGGCGTGACGAACGCGGTGAACCTCATCGATGGGCTGGACGGGCTCGCCAGCGGCGTGTCCACCATCAGCGCCATCACCATGCTTGTTATTGCGCTGCTTGTCTCCGAGCAGCAGGTCGCCATTGTCATGGCGGCGCTCGCGGGCGCGTGCCTCGGCTTCATGCCCTATAACCGCAACCCCGCCAAGATGTTCATGGGCGACACCGGCTCGACCTTTTTGGGCTTTATTCTGGCGACTTACTCCATTCAGGGACTTTTCAAGTATTACGCCATCGTTTCGTTCGCGGTTCCGTTTTTGGTGCTCGGCCTGCCGATCTTCGACACGGCCTTTGCCATCGTGCGCCGTGTGGCGCACGGGCAAAGCCCCATGACGCCCGACCGTGGGCATATCCACCACCGCATGATGGACATGGGCCTCAATCAGAAGCAGACGGTCGCGGCGCTCTACGTGGTGAGCAGTCTGCTGGGCCTGTCCGCCGTTGTGCTCACGACGAGCGGCGAGCTCAAGGCGATGCTGCTGCTCCTCACGCTCGCGGCGGTGGCCTACGTCGCCTCGCGCGTCATTTTCCCGCGCGAGATCGCGGAGACCGCCCACGAAAAGGAACTGGAGCAGGAGAGCGCGCAGATGCAGTCCGCCGAAGCCGCGCAGGAGGAAGGGGAAGAAAAGCATGAAGAAGATTAAAGTGATGAGCGTCTTCGGCACGCGGCCGGAGGCGATCAAGATGGCTCCGCTCGTCAGGGAGCTGGCCGCCCGCGAGAACATCGAGAGCCTTTGCTGCGTGACCGCACAGCACCGCGAGATGCTCGACAGTGTGATGCAGGTTTTTGACCTCAAGGCGGACGCCGACCTCGACATCATGACCCCGCGCCAGACGCTTTCGACCATCACCTGCAAGTGCCTGACCGGTATGGACGGGGTCATCGACCGCTTTGCGCCTGATATGATCCTCGTCCACGGAGACACCTCCACGACCTTTGCCGGCGCGCTTTCCGCCTTCTATCATAAGGTGAAGGTCGGACACGTCGAGGCGGGGCTGCGCACCTACGATAAGTACTCGCCCTACCCCGAGGAGATGAACCGACAGCTCGTCACGCGGCTTGCAGACCTTTATTTCTGCCCTACGGAAAATAACCGTGCCAACCTTGTGCGCGAGGGTGTGACCGAGGGAATATTCATCACGGGCAATACGGTCATTGACGCTCTGAAAACAACGGTGCGCAAGGATTGTCGCTTTACAACCAATCTGCTCAACGAGCTGGATTACGCGAACAAAAAGGTCGTGCTCGTGACCTGCCACCGGAGAGAGAATTACGGCCAGCCGATGGAGGATATCATGTCCGCGCTCGCGGAGCTTGCCGGGACGCATCCGGAGACGGCGCTGGTCTACCCGGTGCATCTCTCGCCCGTGGTGCAGGAGTGTGCGCACCGGCATTTGGACGGCATTGAAAATGTGCACCTGATCGCGCCGCTGAGCGCGGACGAGATGCACAATCTGATGGCGCGCTGCTATATGGTCATGACCGACTCCGGCGGATTGCAGGAGGAAGCGCCAGCGCTCGGCAAGCCCGTACTTGTCCTTCGGCGCGAGACCGAGCGGCCCGAGGCGATTGCCGCGGGCACGGTGAAACTCGCCGGCGTGGAGCGCAATACAATCCTCGCAATGGCGAACGAGCTTTTGAACGATCCCGCCGCCTACGCGGTGATGGCGCACGCGGTCAATCCCTACGGCGACGGTCACGCCTGCGCACGCATCGCGGATGCGGTCGAGTGGTACTTCGGCCTGCGCGCAGAGCGTCCGGAGAATCTCAAGGCTTGAATGATTGCGGCGGCGGAAAGGAGGCGGCAGGATGGGAAAACAGAAAATGACGCCGGTCGGCATAGCGTGCGTCCTGCTGGTCCTGCTTGTCGTCGCCTTTATGGTGCGCGGCAGTCTGCGCGAACCGGAGAAGATCGTGCTGCCGCCGGAGCCGAGCACGGCCGAGCCGAGCGGTCCCATCGTGGACGGCGAGGCCGTTGACCGCGTGGAGGTTCGGCCCGACACCGTGCAGAGCGCCATCGAGGCGCTCGCGCGTCCGAGCATCTATACGCGCACCATCACGGTCGAGCGCTACTGGAGCGGCGGGAGCGGCGTGAGCGTCGTCACGGCAGCCGCCGCGGACGGCTGGCTGCGGCTCGACGTCACCGGGGCGGACGGGCAGATACGCCATGTCATCACCGACGGCGACAGCGTTTATATCTGGTACGGCAGCAATCGGAAGGTCTACACCGGCGCGTCTGCGCTCTCGCAGGACGCGGAGCAGGGGATACTGACCTACGAGGATATTCTCGCACTGCCGTCGGAGCGTATCGCGGCGGCGGATTATCGCGCGCTCGAGGGCGTGAACTGCATCTACGTGGAAACGTCCCCCGACGAGGCTGGCTATGTCGAGCGCTATTGGGTCAACGTGAGCTCGGGACTGCTCGCCGCGGCGGAGCGCGAATGTGGCGGCGAGGTCGTCTACCGTATGGCGGCGCTGACGGTCAGCTACGACGGCGTGGACGCGGAGGACTTTACCCTGCCGGACGGCACGATGCTCTATGAGCCTCCTATCGTTTTGACAACGGAAGCAAGCGAAAACGACTGACCTCGAGTCAGTCGTTTTTTCATCGTTTCACAAAATGAGCAGCAGTCCCAGCGCGATAAGCAGCTCGTCGTCCGCCTTTTCCTCAAAGAGGAAAAAGAGCAGGAGCAGCAGCATCAGGTCGGCACCGTCAAGATCCTGCAAGTGGAGCTTTTCCAAAATGCCGTTAAGAAAGCGGAAGCCATCCTCAAACACTCCGCCCGGCTTTTCGTCATCCCCCGGCGGCGGGGGAGGGGGCGGAGCGTCGTGCCGCGGCGGAGCGCCGCCCGTGTCGAACGGCTCCCGCTGCGCTGAGCGGCGCGGTTCCTCCTGCCGGACGCAGGTGTACTCGCCCTGATCGTTGCGCAGATAACGATTGTACACGGCTACTCCTCCCGCGTCGTCAGAAATATCTTGGCCAAATGGATGAGCTTGGCGAGCTGCGCCGCCCGCGCGACCTTGTCGCGCCGCTTTTCACGCAGAAAGGGCTGAAGGGCATAAAGAAGTGCGGAGGTCTCGCTGCTCTGCGGTCGGTTCATCTGGCTCACGACCGGCAGCAGACGCGATAGAAGCGCGGGATCCAGCCCGCCGGTGAGTTGCGAGAGCATGGCGTTCAGATCGTCTGCATTCGACGCGGCGTTCCCCACCGGCGCTCCGTTCTGCGGCGGGGGAGGCGAGGGCGCACTCCCGCCTCCAGCATTGCCGCTCGACTGCGACAGGCTCTGCGCGAGCTGCATGACCTGTGCCATCGCGTCGGAGTTGGAGAGCAGGCTGTTGAGTTTATCTTCCAGTTCGCTCATGCTCTCCACACTCCCTTCCGCTTACTTTTTCGCGCTGTCGTTGATGCGGTTCATTACCGCCATGCCCTCGGGGCTTTTCATCAGGTTCGAGAGCATCGCCGCAAGCTCCTTCGTGTTGCCCGCCGCGGCGCTCTGCGCTGCGCGGTTGAGCGCCGCGCCGCCGTCGCCCTGCGTGAGCAGCTGCATGAGCTTCTGCCCGTCGTCCGATCGCAGGAGCGACTGCGCTATCGCAGGATTTTTGCGGAATTTCTCAATGAGCCGGGATGTATTCTGATCCATGTCCGTGCCTCCGTTTCAATTCGTTCAGAGCAGTATATGAGGGAAAAAGAGAAAACGTGCCTGCGAAATATTCAGGCACGCTTTCTGACCCTGCTGTTTAATTTTTCCTGCCCTGCGCCCTGCCGAAGTCGCAGTCGGCGATTAGCGGACAGCCCTCGCAGTTTGCTTTGCGGGCGGTGCAGCGGTCGCGCCCAAAAAGCACTGTGCGGTGGCAGAAGTCGCTTGACTCCTCCGGCGGGAGAACCTGCCGTAGCTGACGCTCCACGCTCAGCGGGTCTTTGCTGCCGTCGGTGAGACCGAGCCGGCCCGTGATGCGGATACAGTGCGTGTCGCAGACATAGGCGGGCTGGCGGTAGATGTCGCCAAGGATCAGGTTCGCGGTCTTGCGCCCGATGCCGGGGAGACTGGTCAGCTCCTCCATCGTGCCGGGAACCTTGCCGCCGAAGCGTTCGATCAGGATTTTCGCGCACTCGACAAGGTCTTTGGACTTGGTGTTGTAAAAGCCGCAGGACTTGATGGCCTCGCCGACCTCCTCATAGCTCGCGTTCGCGAACGCTTCAAGCGTCGGAAACCTCGCGTAGAGCGAGGGTGTGACCATGTTCACGCGCGCGTCGGTGCATTGCGCGGAGAGCCGCACGGCAAAGAGCAGCTCGTAATCCTTCTTATATTGCAGCGAGCACATGGCGTCGGGGTAGAGCGTTTTCAATGCCTCAACGATGCGGCGGACAGCGGCTTTGGACTTCATAGTACGGCCTCCTGAATGCTTTCTGCCAAAAGTATAGCATACATTTCCCGAAAAATCGACAGAAAAAGTGTGGGCAAACGGGAAAAAGTGTGCTATGATAAACGAAGATTTTACAGCGACGGAGGGGAG
The DNA here is from genome assembly GCA_963654505.1 of Lachnospiraceae bacterium. Taxonomy (GTDB): domain Bacteria; phylum Bacillota; class Clostridia; order Oscillospirales; family Oscillospiraceae; genus Hominicoprocola. The sequence continues at coordinate 11,041 of CAVKBJ010000044.1, read as the reverse complement.
AAGCATGAGCACAAGACCGCTTGCGGACGAGATCCGCCCGCAGAGCTTGGAGGAGGTCGTCGGTCAGCGCCATCTGATCGGGCCGAAAGGCGTACTGCGCCGCCTGATCGATGCGGGTACGAACGCGAACATGATCTTCTACGGCCCCTCCGGCACGGGCAAGACGACCATTGCCAACATCATCGCCAACAAGACGAACAAAACGCTCTATAAGCTCAACGCGACGACCGCGAGCCTACAGGACGTGAAGGACATCATCGCGAGCGTCGGCACACTGATGGCACCCGGAGGCATTCTTCTCTACCTCGACGAAATTCAGTATTTCAACAAAAAGCAGCAGCAGAGCCTTCTGGAGTTCATGGAGAACGGCTCCATCACGCTCATCGCGTCCACGACGGAAAATCCGTTTTTCTACGTTTACAATGCATTGCTCTCGCGCTCGACGGTGTTCGAGTTCAAGCAGGTCGAGCCGTGCGAGCTGCTGCCCGCGGTCGAACGCGCGCTCGGTATTTTGAAAGAGCGCAGCCCGCTCCCGCTCTCGTGGGAGGAGGACGTGCCCATGCAGATCGCGACCCAATGCGGCGGCGACGTGCGCAAGGCCATCAATGCCTGTGAGCTTCTCTACGAGGCGGCAGAGGCGAAGAACGGCGCACTTTTGCTGACAGGCGAAGACACTTTACAGCTTGCACAGCGCAGCGCAATGCGCTACGACAGGGGCGGCGACGCGATGTACGATATGGCGTCCGCGCTGATGAAGTCGCTGCGCGGCAGCGACGCGGACGCGGCGCTCCACTACCTCGCGCGTTTCCTTGAAGCGGGCGACCTCGTGACGCCCTGCCGGCGGCTTTTGTGCTCTGCGAGCGAGGATATCGGCATGGCCTATCCGCAGGCAGCCGCCATTGTGAAGGCCTGTGTGGACAGCGCAATGCAGCTCGGTTTGCCTGAAGCGAAGCTGCCGCTCGCGCAGGCGGCGATATTGCTCGCCACCGCGCCGAAGTCAAACAGCGTGGTCGAGAGCATCGACGCGGCGTGGGCCGACGTCAAGCGCGGAAGGACCGGCGACGTCCCGCGGGAGCTGCAAAACGTCCACGCGGACTCCACCGACCTTGAGCGCGAGCAGGGCTATAAATACCCGCACGAATTTCCGCACCATTGGGTGAAGCAGCAATACCTGCCCGACGCGATCAAAAGCGCGGTCTACTACCACTACGGCGACAACAAGGTCGAGCAGGCCGCCGCGAAATACTGGGAGGCGATCAAGAATGCCGATGGACATTAAGCTCCATGACAGGGTGGAAATGAAAAAGCCGCACCCCTGCGGCGAAAAGATCTTTGAGATCACGCGCGTCGGCATGGACGTGAAGCTCAGATGCACCGGCTGCGGACACGAGGTCATGCTGCCGCGCGCGAAGGCCGAAAAGGGCATCCGGAAAATTCTCGAACGGGAGGGAAACGCCGATGAATAAGAAAACGCGCATGATGGCACTTGTTTTGGTGGTCGTAATGATCGTATCGCTGCTCGCGAGCATGGTCATTCCGTTCCTGTAAGCGCATACCGAAATTGCCGCGGGGACGTCCGTACAAAATGTGCGGACGGCCCTGTTTCGTCCTTTTTCCGCGTTCACGCTGTGGTATGCTGACGGCAGGGAAGGGGGCGGCTCAAATGGTGGTCTACTGGGACCTCGTGCTGCTGCTCAACGGCGCGGCGGACTATCTTCTGCTGCTTTCGGCAGCACAGCTTGCGGGACGCACGGTGCCGCGCGTGCGGCTCATCGGCGCGGCGGCATTTGGTGCGGCCTACGCCGCTATGCAGCTTTTTCTGCCGCGTTCGGCATGGCTGACCGCCGCGGCCTTCGCAGTGATGGCGCTGCTCGCCTTCTTCGGAACGGGCCGCGCACTCAAGCTGGGACTGCTGACGCTTTTGCTCGCCTGCGCGCTCGGGGGAGGAACGCTGCTGCTCGGACGCTGTTGCGGCTCGCTCGGGCGCGTTGTGCGCGGCGTGATGTTCGCGCAGCTCCCGTGGGGCGTACTGCTCGGCACGATGGGCGTGACCTATCTGCTGCTCTCGACCGTCTTTCGCGGCGGAGCGCGGCACGGGGGCGGCGAGCTGCTGTCCGTAACGCTTACGCGCGGAGGGAAAACCGTCACGCTCCGCCTGCTGCACGACAGCGGCAATCTGATCACCGATCCCCTGACGGGGGCGGGCGTGCCGGTGATCGGAGAGAGCGCTCTGCGCGCCCTGCTGCCGGAGAGCGAGGAGGGTTACATAACGATTTCCTGTACGACGGCGGGCGGAAGCGGTACGCTGCGGTCATTTTACTGCGACAGCGTCCGTGTGAACGGCAAAAATCTGGGACGGCGGCTGGTCGCCGTTTCGCCGGACCTTTACGGGGACGGAGGCTTTCAGGGCGTATGGCGCTTGGAGAAAGGGGAGAGAGCACGTGAGTTGGTTCAAACGGCTGCGGAATAGGCTCTATGCGTGGCTCGCGCGGCGTGGACTGCTGCCCCGCGCAGGTATTTTTTACATCGGCGGCAGCGATACGCTCCCACCGCCGCTCCCGCGCGACGTCGAGGCGCAGATGCTCGCGCGGCTCGACGAGGGAGACTTCGAGGTACGGCAAATTCTGATCGAGCACAATCTGCGTCTCGTCGCCTATATCGCCCGCCGCTTCGACAACACCGGCATCAACATCGAGGATCTCATCTCCATCGGCACCATCGGACTCATCAAGGCCATCAACACATACCGCAGCGACAAGAACATCAAGCTCGCCACCTATGCCTCGCGCTGCATCGAGAACGAGATTTTGATGTATCTGCGCAAAAACGCCAACCAGAAGGTCGAGGTCAGCTTCGACGAGCCGCTCAACACGGACTGGGACGGCAACGAGCTGCTGCTCTCCGACGTTCTCGGCACGGACGGCGACACCGTGCTCCGCCCGCTGGAGGACGATGTGGACCGGCAGCTCCTGCACACGGCCATCGACAGGCTCAGCGACCGCGAGCGTGAGATCATCACGCTGCGTTTCGGTCTCGGCGGACGGGAGGAAAAAACACAGAAGGAGGTCGCGGATTACCTCGGCATCTCGCAAAGCTACATCTCGCGGCTTGAAAAGCGCATCATCGCGCGGCTGAAAAAAGAGATCATTCGCCTTTCATAGCGTTGACAAACCGATTGCGGCGTGATAAAATCATTCCCGTTCAAACGCTGAGAAGCGGAGCAGTAGCGGAAACGCGCAGTGCAGAGAGAGGGCGGACGGTGCAAGCCCTCCTGAGGCGGCCCGCGAAGTCGCCGCGGAGCGGCCGCGCCGAAAAAGAGTAAGCCGGACGGGGACTCCCGTTACAGAGTGCATGAGTGCCCGCCTGTGATGCGGCGGGAAAACAGGTGGTAACACGGACCTTTCGTTCGCCCTGAGCAGCTTTGCTCGGGGCGTTTTTTTGCAGAGAACAAATCAAAACGACAACGGGGGAGAGACGGATGAAATTTGCGTTTGAAGCCAAGGCGAGCGATTACGACCTCGCCGCCGAGCAGGAGATCTTGCTGCGCCATGTCAGCAACCGCCGGAGAAACTGGGGCATCGCGCTCGCGCTGTGCCTGCTGACCGCTGTGCTCGCGGCGGTGCTGATCGGCATGAAATTCAGCGATACGAGCAAGATATTGCAGACCGCAGGTATGGTCGTCGGCGTCATCCTTTTCGAGCAGGGCTATCTGGACTATGCCAGCGGCAACCCCAAGGCATACCTCAAGCTGCTCTACCGCGGGCGTCAGAATCAGACCTATGCCGATCTGGAAAAGAAGCTGCGCATCGAGATCACGGACGGCAGCGACGCCGTTGAGATCTACAACGAGAACGGCAAGGCCGGCGAGTGGGATTTCAAAGATCTCTGCCGCGTGACCGAGAGCGACCGTGTCTTTGAGCTTTGCCGCGGCGGAGGACTGCGCAAGCAGTACCTCGCGCTTCCGAAGGATGCGCTGTGCGAGGGCAGTGCTGACGAGTTCCGCAATTTTATGAGCGAGCGGCTCAAGGGGAACAAGACCGTCGAGCGCTTTACAATATCCGAGCGCCGGCAAAAGCAGCTCATGGCCGCGAAATACAAGCTGTTCAAGCATTGAAAGAGTTAAAATTCACATAAAGACAGGAGAACATCAATGAAAGAACTACCGAAAGTGTACGAGCCTCAGCAGGTCGAGGGCCGCATCTATCAGATGTGGATGGATCACGACTGCTTCAAGGCCACCCCGAATCCGGACAAAAAGCCGTTTTCCATCGTCATGCCGCCGCCGAACGTCACCGGCCAGCTCCACATGGGCCACGCGATGGACGCGACATTGCAGGACATCCTCACCCGCTTCAAGCGGATGCAGGGCTACGAGGCCCTCTGGCTCCCCGGCACCGACCACGCGGGCATCGCCACGCAGATCAAGGTCGAGGAGGAGCTTCGCACCAAGGAGGGGCTGACGCGCTACGACCTCGGCCGCGAAAAGTTCCTTCAGCGCGTGTGGGAGTGGAAGGAGAAGTACGGCAACCGCATCGTCGAGCAGCAGAAGAAGATGGGCGCGAGCTGCGACTGGTCGCGCTCCCGCTTCACGATGGACGAGGGCTGCTCCCGCGCCGTGCGCGAGACCTTCTGCGAGCTTTACGACAAGGGCCTTATCTACAAGGGCAGCCGCATCATCAACTGGTGCCCGCACTGCCTGACCGCGCTCTCCGACGCAGAGGTCGAGTACGTCGATAAGCCCGGCCACCTGTGGTATATCCGCTATCCGCTCGCCGACGGCAGCGGCGACATCGTCGTCGCCACCACACGTCCCGAAACGATGATGGGCGATACCGGCGTGGCGGTCAACCCCGAGGACGAGAAGTTCAAGCACCTCATCGGCAAGAAGTGCATCCTGCCGATCATGAACCGCGAGATCCCCATCGTGGGCGACGAATACTGCGAGATCGGCTTCGGCACCGGCGCGGTCAAGATGACGCCCGCGCACGACCCCAACGACTTTGAGGTCGGCCTGCGCCACAATCTGGAGGTCATCCGTGTCATTGCGGACGACGGTACCATCAATGAAAACGGCGGCCCCTACAACGGCATGGACCGCTACGAGTGCCGCAAGGCCATCGTCCGCGACCTTGAGGAGCAGGGCTACCTTGTAAAGACCGAGCCGTACTCCCACAACGTCGGCACCTGCTACCGCTGCCACAACGACGTTGAGCCGCTCATCTCCGCACAGTGGTTCGTGAAGATGGAGCCGCTGGCGAAGGAGGCCATCCGCGTCGTGCAGGACGGCACGATCAAATTCGTGCCCGAGCGCTTCACCAAGACCTATATCAACTGGATGGAAAACGTGCATGACTGGTGCATCTCCCGTCAGCTCTGGTGGGGCCATCAGATCCCCGCGTGGTACTGCGACGACTGCGGCCACATCAACGTCAAGCGCGACGATCCGACTGTGTGCGAGAAGTGCGGCGGAACGCACCTCACGCGCGAGGAGGATGTGCTCGACACATGGTTCTCCTCCGCGCTTTGGCCGTTCTCCACGATGGGCTGGCCTGACCTCGACTCCGCCGACCTCAAGTACTGGTACCCGACCTCCGTTATGGTCACGGGCTACGACATCATCTTCTTTTGGGTCGCCCGCATGATCTTCTCCGGCATGGAGCAGATAAAGAAGGAGCCGTTCAAGACCGTCTTTATCCACGGCCTTGTCCGCGACGACAAGGGCCGCAAGATGTCCAAGTCCCTCGGCAACGGCATCGACCCGCTGGAGATGGCGGAGAAGTACGGCGCGGACGCGCTGCGCTTCAACCTCATCACCGGTAATTCTCCCGGCAACGACACGCGCTTCTACGTCGAAAAGTGCGAGGCCATGCGTAATTTCGCCAACAAGATCTGGAACGCCAGCCGCTTCGTGATGATGAACCTCACCATCGACCGCGTCGCGTTGCCCGAAACGCTCAAGCTGGAGGATAAGTGGGTGCTGAGCAAGCTCAACACGATCATTAAGGAAGTCACTGAGAATATGGACGACTTCGAGATCGGTGTTGCGTCCGCGAAGGTCTACGACTTCATTTGGGACACCTACTGCGACTGGTTCATCGAGCTGTGCAAGGCCCGCCTGACCGGCGAGGACGATCAGGCAAAGCGCAATGCGCAGAACGTGCTCTGCTACGTTCTTATCGAGACGCTCAAGCTGCTGCACCCGTTCATGCCGTTTATCACCGAGGAGATCTATCAGGCGCTTCCGCACACGGCGGAGGATGAGGGCGAGTTCATCATGCTCCAGAAGTGGCCGGAGTACCGCGCCGGCCTCAGCTTCCCGCAGGAGGAGAACGCGATGGGCCTCATCATCGACGCCATCACAGCCATCCGCGCCCGCCGCAACGAGATGAACGTCGCGCCCTCGAAGAAGATCCACTACACCATCGCCACCGCGCACGCCGACACCTTTGCGCGCGGCGTCCCGTTCTTCAAGCGCCTTGCCTCCGCGAGCGACGTGACCATCGCCGGCGCGGACGCTCCCGCGCCCGACGGCTCCGTCGAGGTCGTCACCCACGCCGCGCGTGTGCTCATGCCGCTCGCGGAGCTGGTGGACTTTGAGAAGGAGCACGCCCGCATCGCCAGGGAAAAGGCGAACGCCGAAAAGCAGCTCGCCGGCATCGAAAACAAGCTGAACAATCAGGGCTTCCTTGCCAAGGCACCCGAGGCCGTCGTCAACGGCGCGAGGGAGGACGCGGCCAAGCTCCGCGCCCTTATCGAGAAGTTGGACGCTTCCGCCGCCGCGATGAAGAAGTAAAGAAGCATAAGAAAGCCCCCGCCGCAGCTCTCCTGCGGCGGGGGTCTCTTTGCTCCTGTTACAGTCCCAGCTCCACGGCGCGGCGCAGGCGCACCTTGCCGTCGAGCGCGGCGTCGATGGTCTGAATGAGCGCCTCGCGGTCACGGTTGAGCGTGCCGCCGAGAGGGAGGTAATTTGAAGCGTGATTCGAGCGGAACACGCTCCCCTCGGAGTCGATGTGCTCAAGGAACAGCCGCGTTTCGCGCATCAGCTCAGCGGGCCCCATCATCTGGAACTCGCCCGCGTCGATCCAGTCATGCAGCGGTGTGCCGGAGTAGACGCGCAGCGTGAGGAAGGCGATGAACTCCGGCTTCATGGCACTCACGGCCTTCGCCGTGTCGATGGCGTGGGCCTGCCAATCGCCGTTGAACCCCGCCATGCCGTTGATGGCGGTGACGGAGATGGCGATGCCCGCTGTCTTGCAGCGCAGCGCGTGCTCGACGGTCTCTGCCGCGGTGACGCCCTTGTTGAACTTCACCAGCAGCGCCTCGCTGCCGCTCTCCAGACCGATGTAGACGAGCGCAAGCCCGTGCTCACGCAGGGTGCGCAGCTCCTCATCGGTTTTGCGCTTGATGGCCTTGGTCGTCGCGTAGGCCGCGACGCGCGTACACTCGGGGAAGTATTCGCGGATAAAGTCCAAAACCTTGAGCAGATAGTCCATCGGCAGGATCAGCGCGTCGCCGTCGGCAAGGAAAATGCGCTCGATGCGCCGCTCGTAGCTGCGCGCCTCGGCGAGGTCGCGCAGCACGTCCTCCACCGAACGGATGGAGAATTTCTTATCCTTATACATATTGCAGAACGCACATTTATTGTGGCTGCACCCGAGCGTACACTGCACGATCAGGCTGTACGCCTCGCTCGGCGGACGGTAAACGGCTCCGTAGTAGCGCATGGCTCTCCTCCTTGCTTTTTCAGCCTTCCAGCTTGGCCTGACACTTCTTCATGAAGCGCTCGTTGTCGATGACGGCGCGTTCGTGCGTGCCCTCGCCGATAAGGCCCTTGTTATCGTATGCCTCGACCTTGAAAGTATAGATCTTGCCGTTTTCGGAAATGCCGGTCAGCTCGCACTTGGCCGTTACCTCCGCGCCGATGGGCGAGGGGGAGAGATGCTGAACGTTGACCAGCGTGCCGACGCTGCTCTTGCCCTCGGGCAGATGCCCCTTCATGTAGTAGTAGGCCGCAGCCTCCATCCAACAGATCATAAAGGGTGTGGCGAGCACCGCCAGTCCGCCGCTCCCGAGCGCGCCGGCGGTGATGTCCTTAGTGACGACATTTTTGTATTCGTAAGTGTCTCCGATCTGCATGGTTCTATGCTTCCTTTCTTTTGTTCGAGTCCTGTTTACTTGGCCGCCTTGACCTTGATCCAAAGGCGGCTCAGCTCGCTTTTGAGTGTGATGTTGTCATGGAAGACCTCGTCGAGCGCATAGCCGCTGCGGGGAAGATATGCCTCGTTATCCGCGTAAAGATCCTCCGAGGTGCTCATTTCCTCCAGGACCTCAAGGTTAGGAGAAGTATACCCCACAGTCTCGGCGTTGTCAAATGCCGCTTCGTAGGTGAGCATATAGTTGATGAACTCGTGGGCGAGCTTGGGGTTTTCAGCGTTCTTCGGAATGACCATCGCGTCATACCATATATTGGTGCCCTCTTTGGGCAGGCAGATGCTCATATCCTCATTTTCGTCGAGAATGACCGTCGCGTCGCCCGTGTAAACGATGGCAATGTCCTTGTAGCCGTTCATCATGCCGTCGATGACCTCGTCGGTCACATAGACGGGGGACATGGTGTCGTTCATTTCGAGCAGCCACTCATACGCCTCATGGATCTCGTCCATGTTTTCCGTGTTCATCGAGTATCCCAGCGCCTTGAGCGCGACCATGAACGCCTCGCGCTCCGCATCGTAGAAGTAGATCCTGCCGGCGTAGTCCGTATTGCGCAGGATCTCCCAGCCCTGCTCCTCGATCAGCTCCGTGGGAACGATATTGTGGTTATATACCATAGCGACCGCGCCCCAGAAGTAGGGGACGGACCATGTATAATCGGGATCGTAGTCCTTTCCGGCGAGCGAGGGATCGAGATTGTCGAGGTTCGGCAAAAGGCTCTTGTCAAGCTCCATGAGGTAGTCCTCCTTGAGCAGGCGCTCGATCATATAGTCGGAGGGAATGACCACGTCATAGCGATCGCCGGCCATGAGCTTGGTATACATCATCTCGTTGGAGTCGAAGTTTTCGACGATGACCTTCACGCCGAACTGCTTTTCAAAGTCGGAGATGACGTTCTCGCCGAGGTATTCGCCGGTGATGTAGAGCTTGAGCACGTCGCTGCCGTACTTTTCGATGGCCTCGGCCCGCCTGCTCCTCTGCGAGAGCGAGCTGCCGACCGTCCCGCCGAGTACGGCGAGCGCCAGCACGGCGGCAACGGTGGCCGTCAGCCTGTGATTTTTTGCAAAGGACTTTCCCTTTTCACCGCTTGATTTCTCTCGCTTTTCGCGCAGGATCGGAACAATGTTGACAATGCCGAGCACGAGCGTGATGCACACGATCACGAGCGCAGAGAGCGCGTTGATGGAGGGGTTCACGCGCTTGGACATGGTGTAGACCAGAATGGAAATGTTGTTCACGCCGTTGCCCGTGGTGAAGTAGGAGATGACGAAATCATCGAAGCTCATCGTAAAGGCGATGAGCGCGCCGGAGACGATGCCGGGCCGGATCTGCGGCACAATGACCTTCATCAGCGCTTGGAACGGTGTCGCGCCGAGATCCATCGCCGCGTCGATGAGGTTCGGGTCGAGCGAGCGCAGCTTCGGTGTGACCGAAAGCATGACGTAGGGGATGCAGAACATGATGTGCGCGAGCAGCAGCGTGAGGAAGCCCTTTTTCACCGCCAGCACGCTGAAGAACATCAGCAGACTGATACCGGTGACGATGTCGGGGTTCATCACGGGCAGGTCGTTCACGCGCTCGACCATCGCCTGCACGACCTTCTTCGATTTGGAAAGGCCGATGGCGGTGACGGTGCCGACCACGGTGGAAATGATCGTCGCGATAACGGCGATCAGAACCGTGTAGAGCACGGCCTCCATCATCGTCGAGTCCGCGAACATCTTCTCATACCAGCGCAGCGAGAAGCCGCTGAACTTCGTCAGCGAGCGCGAATCGTTGAACGAAAAGACGATGATGTAGACGATGGGGAGGTAGAAGAACAGCAGCGTCAGCGCAAGAATGACGCGGGAGACGGGAGAGGTTTTCTTTTTCATCGTCCCTCACTCCTTTCCGTGGCTGGCGGGCTGCACGTCGACCTTGCGCGTGAGCCACATCGAGAGCATGATGATGATGGCCATGATGAGGGAAATGGCGCTGCCGAAGTTCCAGTCGCCGGAGGTGAGGAACTGCGACTCGATGATGTTGCCGACCAGCACGAACTGTCCGCCGCCGAGGAGCTTGGGGATAAAGAAGCTCGAGACCGCCGGCAGGAACACGAGCGTGATTCCGCTGATCACGCCGGGCAGGGAGAGCGGCAGCGTCACGCGCAGGAAGGCCTGCACCGGCGTCGCGCCGAGGTCGTTCGCCGCTTCGAGCAGGCTCCTGTCCATCTTGGCGAGCGAGGTGTGGATTTGCAAGATCATAAAGGGAATGAAGTTATACACCATGCCGAGAATGACGGCGAAGCCCGTGTGGATCATTTGCGCGGGGCCGAGGCCGAAGAAGCCGAGAATGGTGTTGAGCACGCCCTCGTCCTGTAAAATGCCCATCCATGCGTAGGTGCGCACGAGCATATTTACCCACGTCGGCATGGTGATGAGCAGGATCATCACGGTGTTCGAGCGGCTGGGCATCTGAGCGATGGCGTAGGCGATGGGATAGCCGAGCACGACGCAGATGAGCGTGGTGAGCACGGCGATGTAGAGCGAGCGGCCGAGCACCTCCATAAACACGGTGTCGGTGACAAAGCGCCTGAAGTTATCAAAGGTGAACTGAAAGGTCAGCACCTCGTTGCCGGAAACGGTGAAGGCGTAGAGCACGATGAGCAGCATCGGCAGCACGATCATCACGCTGATCCATGCAACGTAGGGGTACGTCATGGAACGGAACTGCTTCACCACTGCCCCTCCTTCTTCATCACATGAATGTCCTCGGGACGGAAGATGAGGCCGACCTCCGCGCCCTCCTCGCAGGCGCGCGTGGTGGAGACCTTGTACTCGTAGCCCTCGGT
>CAVKBJ010000043.1:0-11151 GCA_963654505.1 Lachnospiraceae bacterium | reverse complement strand
AGAGGCAGGAGCCATGCGGCTCCCGCCTCTTTTTCCGCTCCCGTCGTTCCGCAAATATTTTTCGCGCATCGCGCATAGCCTTTCCCGAAGGGGGCGAGGCTGTGGGACGGCTGCGCGGCGCTGCGGCGCTGCTTTTTCTGACGTTTTTCGGTGCGGGACTGCTCCGCTATCCCGTCGAGAGCGCCGCGGCGGCGCGGGAGGGGCTGGCGCTGTGCCTCGAAACGGTGCTGCCCTCGCTCTTTCCGTTCTTCGTGCTCTCGTCGCTGCTCGTGCAGAGCGACGCGCCGAGACTGCTCTCCCATGCGCTGGCGCGGTTCATGTATCCGCTTTTCGGCGTGAGCGGCGCGGGAGTGAGCGCGCTCGTTTTGGGACTTTTGGGCGGCTATCCGGTCGGTGCGCGAACCGTCGCGGCGCTGTACGAGCGCGGCGGGATCGGGCGGGAGGAGGCCGAGCAGCTGCTCGCCTTCTGCAACAACTCCGGCCCCGGCTTTTTTCTCGGCGTGTGCGGCACAGCGGTGTTCGGGAGCGTGCGCGCGGGGGCGTATCTGTACCTTATCCACGTCGGCGCGGCGCTCCTGACCGGCGTGCTGCTGCGGCGCGACCTCGCTCTGCCGCGCGAAAAAGCGATGTCGAAACGGGCCGCGCCGTTTGACCTCGCCGCGGCGCTGCCCTCGACGGTGCAAAGCTCGTTCGCGGCGGTGGGGAGCGTCAGCGCCTTCGTGATCTTCTTCATGGTGCTGCTGCGGCTCATGACGCTGCTGCCCGCGCTCGCCGCGCTGCCGCCGCTGCCGCGCGCGGCGGTCTTCGGCTTTGTGGAGATGACGAACGGCGTGAACGCCCTGCCCGCCACGCGCGAGGGCTTTGTGCTCTGCGCGGCGGTCATGAACTGGGGCGGACTGAGCGTGCAGGCGCAGACACGCGCGATGCTCGCGCCCGGCGGGCTGTCCGCGCGGCGCTGTGTGCTCGGGAAAGCGGTGCAGGCGCTCGTCGGACTTCCGCTCGCGCTGCTCGCGGCGGGGCGGCTTTTCTGAATCCCCTTGCGCCACGGCGTGGAAAGGGCTATACTGAAAGGGTACGGCGCGCCGTACCCTTTTACTCTATAAAAGAAAGGCAGACTGCCTGCTATGCCGGAGCTATTTCCCATCACCGATTTTGCCGATCCCGCACTGGACGTTTACGCGCGGCTGACCGAAAATCAGCTCGTGAACCGCGAGGACCTGTCGCGGGGGCTTTTCATCGCGGAAAGCCCCAGGGCCATTGAGCGCGCGCTGAACGCGGGCTGCGCGCCCGTCTCGTTCCTGATGGAGCCGCGCCACGTCGAAACGCAGGCGCGGGATATTCTCGCGCGCTGTGAGGGCGTGCCGGTCTACACCGCGCCGTTGGAGGTTCTGAAGCAGCTCACCGGCTTCCCGCTCACGCGCGGGATGCTCTGCGCCATGCGCCGCCGCCCGCTGCCATCGGTAGAGACGGTCTGTGCGGGCGCGAAGCGCGTTGCCGTGCTGGAGGATGTGGTGAACCCCACGAACGTCGGCGCGATCTTCCGCTCCGCCGCGGCGCTCGGCATGGACGCCGTGCTGCTCACGCCGGCGTGCAGCGATCCGCTCTACCGCCGCGCCATCCGCGTGAGCATGGGAACGGTCTTTCAGGTGAACTGGACCTATTTTTCTGACGCAAACTGGTGTCATACACTTCACGCTCTCGGCTTCACCACGGCAGCGATGGCGCTGCGCGACGACTCGCTGCCGATCTACGCGCCGCAGCTCAGGAGAGCGGACAGGCTCGCCGTCGTGCTGGGCACGGAGGGCGACGGTCTTGCACCCTCGACCATCGCCGCGTGCGACTGCACGGTGCGCATCCCGATGTCGCACGGGGTGGATTCGCTGAATGTCGCCGCGGCGAGCGCGGTCGCGTTCTATCAGCTCGCGCTGCTTGCCGAATCTCCCGAAGAACGCTTATGAAACGCAAAGATCCTTCGGCTTTTCCCGCCGGGGGATTTTTTGCAAATTTTGCCGCGGCGCATTTTGCGTTTTTTCGGAAATACTATGGTTGGGTATTGCATGGAAAAAGACAAGGGGAGAAAATACGATGAAGCAAAATTTTGCGATCCTTGCCGTGACCGCGCTGCTGCTCTGCTCGCTGACCGCCTGCGGCGGCGATACGAACAGCGGCGCGGCGGAGGGTGACGTCAGCGGAGCCGAAAACGGCACCACGAGCGGCGTGACCGGCAGCACGGCGGGCGGTTCGTCCGTCACCGGCGAGCTGAAGACCGACTCCGCGACCGGCACGCGCTACACCGGAGAAAAGGGTGATGCGGTCGTGCGCTATGGCAACGGCTATGGCAATACGAACGCGGATAAGACGGTAACGAAAAACGCGACGGCGAACGCCACGCTCCACGGCAGCTATAACAATCCCACCGGCACGCCCGCGGGGAGCACGGCGGCCTCGGCTGAGGGGCTTACGGACGAGACGCGCTACCGGCTCATGCTGGAAAATGCCCGCGTCCGCGATACCGACGGCTTTCTGCTCGACGGCGAGAACGCGCATTACAACACCTTCCGGTGAGCAAAACGGCGGGGCGCCGGCCGGCTGTGTCCGGCGCTCTGCTGTTTTTCCGCGTTGACAAAGGGGAGCGGAGCCGCTATCATAAGGAGAGATAATGAGAAGCGGAGGTCGGAATGGTCTACAATATCCTTGCCGTGGGCGACGTGGTGGGAGAGTGCGGCGTGAAGCACCTCGACCGCCATCTGCGGAGCCTCAAGAAGCTGAAGAATATTCACTTCACCGTCGTCAACGGAGAAAACGCCGCGATGGTCGGCTTGACGCCGCGCGACGCGGACGACATTTTTGCCGCGGGCGCGGACGTCATCACGCTCGGCAACCACACCTTCGGGAAGATGCAGATACGGGATTACTTCGACGACTGCCCGTATATCCTGCGGCCCGCGAACCTCGGCGGCCGCGTGCCGGGGCGGGGCTATGCGGTCTATGACTGCGGTGCGGCGCGCATTGCGGTGATGAACCTCATCGGGCGCTGCGACCTGAGCTTCCACGCCTCGAACCCGTTCATTATGGCGGACGAGCTGCTCAAGGGCGCGGAGAAGCCGACCTTTACGCTCGTCGATTTTCACGCCGAGGCCACGAGCGAAAAGCTCGCGCTGGCATACTACCTCGACGGGCGCGTGAGCGCCCTCTGGGGCACGCACACCCACGTTCCGACCGCGGACGAGGAGGTGTTTCCCAAGGGGACGGGCTACCTCACCGACCTCGGCATGACCGGCGCGGTGCGGAGCGTGCTCGGCATCGAGCCGCGGCAGTCGGTCGAGACGTTTTTGGGCGGTCTTGCGGGGCGCTACCGCGCGCCGGAGGGGCCGTGCAAGCTGCAGGGAGCCATCTTCTCGCTGGAGAGCGAAACGGGGCTTTGCGTCGGCGTGGAGCGCGTTGACGTGCGATAGAAAGAGAGACGGAAAAGAGGAACACAGCCATGTCCATTGAAAAAGTAAGAGCCTATTTTGAGGGCTTCGGCATCGCCGAACGCATCCGTGAATTCGAGGTGTCCAGCGCCACGGTGGAGCTGGCGGCGGTCGCCGTCGGCGTCGAGGGCGCGCGCATCGCAAAGTCCATGAGCTTCAAGCTCGAGGACGGGCCGATCATCGTGGTCGTCGCGGGCGACCGGAAAGTAGACAACGCGAAGTATAAGGCGCAGTTTCATCAGAAGGCCAAAATGCTGACCTTTGACGAGGCCTGCGCGTTTACCGGACACGCGCCCGGCGGCGTGTGTCCGTTTGCCCTGCCGGAGAACGTCAGGACCTATCTCGATGTGTCGCTCCGCCGTTTTGAAACGGTGTTTCCCGCCGCGGGCAGCAGCAACAGCGCCATTGAGATGACCTGCGCCGAGCTGGAACGGTACTCCTCCGGTTTCTCCGGCTGGGTCGATGTCTGCAAGCCTAAGGAGGGCTGAAAAGAGGAGGGAGAGCATATGAAGATCCGCATTGCACGGTCGCGGCGGGAGGACAGGACGGCGTATATCGCCGTGCGCTCCGGCAGCATGGCCGGCTTTGCCGCCGTCCGCTGCGATCTGCGCAGTCTGCTGCGCTATGCCGGTATCACGCTCGCCGCGTTCGCGGCGATGAAACGGCTGCTGCGGGCGTGAGAAAAAAGGGCTTCGACCGCCGGTCGAGGCCCTTTCGCTCTTTGCCGCCATCGCGCGCAAGGCTTGACAAGCGGGGGAAAACACCGTAAAATATAAATTTGTCAATACCCGCCGCGCGGCAGGGAACGGTTCCTGTTGGCCGTCCGGCGGCAGAAGAAGAGGAGAAAACAACATGGCACAGGACAAGAAAGTCGAACAGATCACCAACATGGAGGACGATTTCGCCCAATGGTACACCGACATCTGCCGCAAGGCGGAGCTGGTCGAGTATTCCAGCGTCAAGGGCTTTACCGTGCTGCGCCCCTACGGCTACGCCATTTGGGAGAATATGCAGAGCTGGATCGACAAGGAGCTGAAAAAGACCGGACACGAGAACGTCGCCATGCCGATCCTGATCCCCGAGAGCCTGCTGAAAAAAGAGGGCGAGCTGGTCAGCGGCTTCGCGCCGGAGTGCGCGTGGGTGACGATGGGCGGCAGCGAAAAGTTGGAGGAGCGTCTGGCGCTGCGTCCGACCTCCGAGACCATGTTCTGCGACCATTGGCACAACGTGCTGCAGAGCTACCGTCAGCTGCCGATGCTCTATAACCAGTGGTGCTCCGTCGTGCGCTGGGAAAAGACCACGCGCCCGTTCCTGCGCAGCCGCGAGTTCTGGTGGCATGAGGGCCACACGATCCACGAGACGGCGGAGGAGGCCATCGAGGAGACCGAGATGATCCTGCGGCTGTTCGCACGCTTCTGCGAGGACGTGCTGGCGATGCCCGTCGTACCCGGGGTCAAGACCGACAAGGAGAAGTTCGCCGGCGCGGAGCGCACCTACACCATCGAGAGCATGATGAAGGACCGCAAGGCGCTCCAGAGCGGCACGAGCCACTACTTCGGCGACAAGTTCTCCCGCGCCTACGACGTGACCTTCGCGGGGCGCGACAATAAGCTCCAGTACCCGTTCCAGACCTCATGGGCGGTGACGACCCGGCTGGTCGGCGCCATCATCATGACGCACGGCGACAACAACGGCCTCGTCCTGCCCCCGCGCATCGCGCCCGTGCAGGCGGTGGTCATCCCCATCGCGGCGCACAAGAAGCCCGAGGTCGCGGACGCGGCGAAGGAGATCAAGTCCCGTCTGCTCGCCGCCGACGTGCGCGCGAAGCTCGACGACAGCGATCAGTCGATGGGCTGGAAGTGCGCCGAGTACGAGATGCGCGGCGTGCCGCTGCGCGTTGAGATCGGCCCGCGCGACCTCGAAAACGGCCAGTGCTGCATCGTCCGCCGCGACAACGGCGAAAAGACCTTTGTTGCGCTCGATACGCTTGAAGCGTCCGTGAAGGAGCTGCTCGACAAGGTGCATGAGAATATGTTCGCGCAGGCGAAGAAGAACCTTGATGACAACACCTTCGACCTTTCCACCTGGGAGGAAGTCAAGGCGATGGCCTCCGGCCGCGGCGGCTTCGCGCGCACGAAGTGGTGCGGCAGCCGCGAGTGCGAGCTGGGCATGAAAGAAAAGGCGGGTGTTTCCTCCCGCTGTATGCCGCTCGTGCAGTCCGGCACAAAGGGCAAGTGCGTGTTCTGCGGCAGGGAAGCGACGACGGACATCTACTGGGGCATCGCGTACTGAATACGGTTTTGGAAAAAGTTCCCGAAAAAACGGGAACTTTTTTCTTTCTGCCATCGTCCAAAGAAATACAACGCCAAGGAGGTACGAGGACATGAAAAGGTATTTGGCATTTTTGCTCTGTCTTGTGATGCTTGCCGGCTGCGCGCAGGCCGAGCCAAAGCAGGACGAGACGCCGCAGAAGGCGGGGGGGACGGACGCCGTGAGCGCGAAGCTGCTGAGCCAATACGCGCTCGCGGAGGCGGTTCTGCCCGAGCTGCCCGCCGAGCCGAGCTATGAGGAGCTTTACGCCGCCTATGAAAAGCTCGACTACGACAAGATGGGCGAGGACGCCTATCACAAAGCGGAGGAAGCGCTGTGGGAGGACTTCGACGCCCGCTCTGCCGCCTATTCCGAAGCGGTCAAGGCCCTGCGGGGCGAGGGCGTGGACGCGGCAGCGACGCCCGCGCTGCTCGGCTACAGCGCGAAGACGATCTCCGCGCTGCTCGGCGGCGGGGAGACGGGGAATGTTATCTACTCGCCCGCGAACCTCTACCTCGCGCTCTCCATGCTCACCGAAACGGTGGGCGGCGAGACGCGCGCCCAGCTTCTCGACCTGCTCGGCGCGGAGGACGAGGAGACCGTCCGCGCGACGGCGAACGCCGTCTGGCGCAGTCTCTACAGCGACAGCTCGACGGGGAGGACGCTGCTTGCCAATTCCCTTTGGCTGCGCGAGGGGCAGACCTATAAGAGCGAGACGGTCGAGCGGCTCGCGAGCGGCTACTACGCCTCCGTGTTCAGCGTTCCCATGGGGACGGAGGACACCAACAAGGCGGTGCAGGCGTGGCTGAACGCCAACACGGGCAATCTGCTCGCCGAAGCGGCGAAGAACGTCAGGACAAGTCCGGAGACCGTGATGCTGATGCTCTCCACGCTCTACTTCAAGGACGGGTGGAGCGACGAGTTTTATGCCGAGAACACGAGGAAGGATACCTTCACCGCCGCCGACGGTGCGGAACAGCGCGTGGACTTCATGCACAAAACGCAGGAGCACGCTAACTATGTCCGCGGGGAGAATTACACCGTCGCGCAGCTCTCCTTCCGCGGCGGAGAGAGCATGGTATTCCTGCTGCCCGACGAGGGCACGGCGCTCGCGTCGCTGCTGCGCGACGAAACGGTGCTGGGCGACCTTTTGGCGGGCGTGTACGGCAATGAGCGGGCGCAGACCGCGAAGATCAACTGGAGCGTGCCGAAGTTCGACGTCAGTTCCGAACTGGAGCTGACGGACGCGCTCAGTTCCCTCGGCGTGACGGACGTGTTCGACGACGGACGGGCCGACTTCTCGCCGCTCGCGGACTTCGACGAGCCGGTGGCGGTCACGCAGGTCCTGCACGCCGCGCGGGTGAAGCTCGACGAACAGGGCTGCGAGGCCGCGGCGTTCACCGCCATCACCGCCGAAGCGACCGCGATGATGCCGGAGGAGCTGCCGGTCGTGGAGATGAATCTGGACCGCCCGTTCGCCTTTGCCATCACCGGCACGGACGGACTGCCGCTGTTCGTCGGCACGGTCAACACGATGAAATAAGAAGAAAGGAAAGCTGCCGCCCGGTCGGGAACCGAACGGCAGCTTTTCCTTTTCATGATGTTTTATTCGGTGGTGAGAAGCGCCCAAAACGCTTCGGCGGTCGGTGCTAAAAGCGCGTCGGGGTACTCGTAATGCTCGGTGTGGATCTGCGGGTGATCCTTGCCCGCGCCCACGCCGAAGAACGCGCCGCGGCAGCGCCGCAGGTAGTGGCCGAAGTCCTCGCTCCAGCGCATGGGGTCGTGCAGGAGCGTGCCGTGACACACACGCATGACGCGGCCGGCGCAGAGCGCGTCGTTCTCCGTGGCGGGGAACACGTCCTGCTCCTCGAAGGAAAAGGCGAGGCGGTTCGCGTTGGCCAGCTCCCGTGCGCGGGTGAGCACGCCGCGGCGGAGACGCGAGAGATCGTCGTCATGCTCGCCGCGAAGCGTCAGCCACAGCTCGGCGGACTCCGCCGCCGCGCCGAAGGCTTTCTCGCCCATCCGCGCGCCGATGACGGTGCAGAGCGTGGCGCCGCGATACTGCGCGGGAGCCGCGAGCGAGGGCAGACCGACCAAGAGCTGCCCGACCGCGGGGGCGGGGGAAATGCCGGTCTCCGGATAGGCGGCGTGGGCGGGCTTGCCGGTGAAGCGAAGCGTCAGGCCGCGGCTGGCGCAGGCAAAAGTGCCCGCTCGGGTGAGCACCGCGCCGAAGGGAAAGCCGGGGAGATTGTGCGCGCCGTAGATTTCATCTACCTTTTCGCGGTCAAAGAGCGCGCAGCACCGCTCCGCGCCGGTGCCCGTCTCCTCCGCGCCCTGAAAGAGCAGAAAGACGCTGCGCCCGATGGACTTGCCCTCGAGCATCAGCGCGACGGCGCACAGCGCCGCGGCATGACCGTCGTGGCCGCACAGGTGCGCCGCGCCGCCATCGGGCGTCGCAAGCGCGTCGTAATCCGCGCGCAGGGCGACCGATGGTTTCAGACCCTCCGGCTCGCGGTGCGCGGCGTAGAAGCCGCCCGCAAGCTCGCGAAGCTCCAGCGAGGTGTTTTCGCGCAGGAAGGTCAGCAGCGTCCGCTTTGTCACAACCTCGTGACCGGAAAGCTCCGCGCAGGCGTGGAGCCGGGCGCGCAGGGCGGCAACTTGATCCAACAGGGCTTGCTCCATGATCGTTCTCCTTTTACGGCTCCGCACGGCGAGAAGCGCGGAATCGGGCGCGCAAAGGGGGAGCCGCCGGAAGGCGGTCCCCCGATGGATGTGCGCGATCTGGTTTTACAGGTTGTAGTAGCGTTCAAATTCCGCGGGGTGCGGAATGGCGGCCATCGCCGCGCACTCTTTGCGCTTGGCGGCGATGAAGCTGCGGAGCAACGTCTCGGGGAACACGCCGCCGCGCGTGAGATAGCCGTGGTCGGCTTCGAGCGCGTCGAGCGCCGCGTCGAGCGAGGTGGGCAGGTGGTGGAGCTTGGCCTTCTCCTCGTCGGAGAGGGTGTAGAGGTTCATGTCGTAGGGGCCCCAGCCGTTCTCATGCGGGTCGATCCTGTTCTCGATGCCGTCGAGACCCGCCATCAGCAGCGCCGCGTAGCAGAAGTACGGGTTGCAGGTCGCGTCCGGATTGCGCAGCTCGAAGCGGCGCAGATTCGGCGACTTGGCGTAGGCGGGGATACGGATGACCGCGCTGCGGTTGCTCGTGGCGTAGCCGACGGTGACGGGGGCTTCAAAGCCCGGCACCAGACGCTTGAAAGAGTTGGTGCTGGGATTCGTGAGGGCGCAGAGCGAGGAGATGTGCTTCAAAAGTCCGCCCATGAACCAGTGGGCCTCGCGGCTGAGATGGGAGTAGCCGTTATCATCGGAGAACACAGGCTCGCCGTCCTTTAAGAGCAGCATATGGACGTGCATCCCGCTGCCGGCCTCGCCGTAGACGGGCTTTGGCATGAAGGTGGCCGTTTTGCCGTACTTGAGGGCAGTGTTGTGGATGATGTACTTGATCATCATGGTCGCGTCGGCCATTTTGCTCATCTCGCCGAGCTTCGGTTCGATCTCGAACTGGCCCGCGCCGCCGACCTCGGGGTGGTGGTACTTGATGGGAATGCCGGCCTCCTCCATTAGAAGGCACATTTCGCTCCGGCACTCGTAGGTGCGGTCGAGCGGCTTTGCGATGTGGTAGTGGCCCTGCCGCGGAACGATCACGCCGCGGCCGTTGATGTCGCCGTTCCAATGCGCCTGCTCGGCGTCGAGGCTCATGCCGATCTCGTTCGGCGCGACCTTCCACGCTACGTCGTCGAAAAGGTAAAATTCAAACTCAGGCAGAATGAGCATGGTGTCGGCAATGCCGGTGCCGCGCATATACTCCTCCGCCGCGCGCACGATGTTGCGCGGGTACTGGTCGAGTGGGCGATTCACCGGATCGTCGATGATCATGGCGTTGCCGGTCATGGAGAGCGTGGAGACTTCGCAGAACGGGTCGATCTGCGCGGTGGAGGGATCGGGGATAAAGACCATGTCGCTCTTTTCGACCACGGCGTAGCCGTAGTTCGAAGCGTCGAAGCCGATGCCGTCGGTCATGGTCGCCTCGGTGAAATTCTGCGCGGGAATGGTCACATGGCGGTACTGACCGTTGATATCGACCATCTTGAAGTCCACCATTTTGATGCCCTGCTCACGGATGAGCTGCATGACCTCCTGTGCCGTTTTAGCCATTGCAGAATACCTCCAATTTTTTCGGAAAATTTAATGCGCGGCTTTGCCGAGATAGGCCTCGGCGATGGCGGGATCGCGGAGAAGCTCAAGCCCCGGGCCGGACTTGGTGATGCGGCCCTGTTCGAGAACGTAGGCATTGTCCGCCACGGAGAGCGCCTTGAGCGCGTTCTGCTCCACGAGCAGAATGGTCTTGCCCATCGCCTTGATCTCGCGGATGGTGTCGAAAATGGTATTGACCAGCAGCGGCGCGAGGCCGAGAGACGGCTCGTCGAGCATGATGAGGTCGGGCGCGGACATGATGCCGCGGCCCATTGCCAGCATTTGCTGCTCGCCGCCGGAAAGCGTACCGGCGATCTGGTTTCGGCGCTCCGCCAGACGCGGGAAGATCTCGTACACGCGCTTGAGGTCGCGCTCAATGCCGTCCTTGTCGCTGCGCAGATACGCGCCGATCTTCAGGTTTTCGTACACGGTGAGGTTGGCAAAGATCAGGCGGCCCTCGGGCACCTGACACACGCCGAGACGCACGACCTTGTTCGCCGCCGTGGGCAGCGGCTCCTTTGTTCGCCGCCGTGGGCAGAGGCTCGCCCTTGTAGACGATCTCACCGGACTTATACTTCACAAGGCCGGAGATGGCGTTCATCATGGACGATTTGCCCGCGCCGTTGGAGCCGATCATGGAGACGATCTGCCCCTCCTCGACCTCGAGAGAAATGCCCTTGAGGGCGTGAATGCCGCCGTAATAGACGTTCAGATCCTTGATCTCAAGCATCGCCATCGCCGTCATCCTCCTTTCCGAGATAGGCCTCGATGACCTCGGGGTTGCTCTGAATTTCCGCGGGCGTGCCCTCGGCCAAAGGCTTGCCGAAGTTGAGCACGAAGATGCGGTCGGAGACGTTCATCACGAGGTCCATGTGATGCTCGATGATGAGTACGGTGAGGTCGAAGCGGTCGCGAATGGTGCGGATGAGGTCCATCAGCGCGAGCGTTTCCTCCGGATTCATACCGGCGGCCGGCTCGTCGAGGAGCAGGAGCTTGGGGTCGGTCGCGAGCGCGCGGGCGATCTCCAGCTTTCTCTGCTGGCCGTAGGGCAGGTTGACGGCGATCATGTCCTTATACTGCCAGATGCCCATGATCTTCAGCAGCTCCTCGGTCTTTT
>CAVKBJ010000042.1:0-3995 GCA_963654505.1 Lachnospiraceae bacterium | reverse complement strand
ACGGTGCCGGGTATCCAATCCTTTGCCGCTATCGGCATCATTTCTGAAATTGGAGTGGATATGTCCGTGTTCCCCTCCTCGAAGCATTTATGCTCCTGGGCTGGTCTTACGCCGCAGAACAACGAGAGTGCCGGAAAAAAGAAAACCACCAGAATCAGCAGAGCCGGAGCCTACGTCAAACCGCTGCTTGTTCAGTGCGCTCTTTGTGCCATCCGCGCCAAGCAGTTCCCGGAAGTCCGAAATCGTTACCTTGCGCTCAAAAAGCGTCGTGGACACAAAAAGGCCATCATCGCCATTGCCAGAATGCTGTTGACCGCTATCTACAACATTCTCAGAAAAAAAGAACCCTATAATCCGGAACTTTACCACAAGGGTGACCGGCCTCCTGCACACCGTGAGGTTTCTGTGGAAGAAGCTGTCTATATTCTCCAACGACAGGGCTATCTGGTGACTGCTCCACCTACTGCATAATCTTTAAGCATAACTTCATTTTTGCCCGCTCTCAGGGGGCTTGGTTTTGTGTGCTCTTTTTCGGAATGGCACTTAGATTACAATGTTTCATCCTTTTTCTCCTGCTTTCTTTTTTGAGATCAACCCCAACGGTCCTGACAGAAGCAGCCGCATTGCGGCGATCGCAATGCGGCTGCTTCGTCAATATCCTTCGCATTCCTACGCCGGCATTACCCGGATCAGGTTCGAGGGACTGGGGCGGCATCACGCCCCGATCTCAGCCGGCTTGCGCCAGCGCCCCTTGGAATTGTCAAGACCTATTATAAAGCCTTGCGCACGTTTGTCAATACTCCCGTCCGCGTTATTTTTGCGTCTTGCCATCGCGCGCGGCTTAGGGTACAATGGGGCAAGACCAAAAGGTAAGGAGTTTTTGTATGAAACGCTGCTTTGTCTATGCCGCCGGCAGCTTTTACGGCCTGCGCGAGCGCCCGCGCGAGGGCGACCTTCAGATCGCCGCGGACGCGGGACTGCATCTGTGCGAGCGCTTGGGCGTCAAGCCGGATCTCGTGCTCGGCGACTTCGACTCGATGGATGTTTCCGAAGCGCCCGCCGACTGCATCCGCGTGCCGGTCGAGAAGGACGACACCGACACCATGCTCGCCCTCCGCGAGGGACTCAAGCGCGGCTGTAAGGAATTTTACCTTTACGGCGCGACCGGCGGCACGCGGCTCGACCACACGCTCGCCAACCTCCAGTCGCTCGTTTTTCTCCTGCGCCGCGGCGCAAGGGGATACCTCTACGACCGCGATTTCGCCTACACGGCGATCGAAAACGAAACGCTTACCATCGCGCGCGAGGTGGACTGGGGCATCGTGTCGCTTTTCAGCATGGCCGGCTGCGCGGAGCGCATCACGCTCACCGGCCTGCAATACCCGCTCACGGACGGTACGATCGACTGCGGCTTTCCCCTCGGCGTGAGCAACCACATCGTCGCGCCGACGGCGGGCATCACCGTCGGGCGCGGGCCGCTGCTCGTCGGCTGGGAGCTGCCGAAGATAGACGCGGACGCCTGATGCCCCCGCCCCGCCGGAGGAAACCGATAAAGTGAAGTCTGATAGGGAGATTTTATGAAACGAACCGTGATCCTGCTCCTTTGCGTTGCTCTTCTTCTTTGTTTATCTATATGCCGCGGGAAGAGTATACGGGGGACTATTTGTGATTTTGATGAAGCGGGAGGTATGATTGTTATGTCGGAGGATAGGCGAAAAAAGTACGTTGTCCATGATTGCACGAGATATATTCCGACGGGGGAGGAGTGTAATATAGGCGATATTGTAAAAATTTTTTATTGGGGAAGCATTCGGGAAACCTCTCCCGCAATCATTAACGGAGTAAGCCGGATCTCTGTGATCGATAGAGTATCGCTTCAATAAATGAATACGAGTCCGGTTTGCCGAAGCAGGGTATCCCGCCTGTAGAGCACAAGAAAGGACCTGTCCCTTTCCATGAGGCAGGTCCTTTCTGCTTGCTGCAATGCTCAGATATGGACGACCTTCAGCTCGCTCGCCTCAAAGAGGCCGAGCCGCTTGCCGACGTTGACGTACACCTGCGGGTCGCCGCTGGTGCAGATGGTGAAGGCGCCCTTCTTCTGCGGGTTGAGGGCGTTCTGCTCGCTGAGGTAAGCCTTGACGGCGTTCGCCTGCTCGAGCGCGGGGTTGATGAGATGGAGTTGGGGATAGCACTCGTGGAAATTTTCCTCCACGATGGGATAGTGCGTGCAGCCGAGGATCAGGTCGCTGACCTTTTCGCGCGCGAGGATGTTATCGACCTGCGTGGTGATCTCCAGATTGATGTCGTGCCGGTTGAAGTCGCCGCGATCCACAAGCGCCGCGAGCAGGGGAGAGCCCTTGCCGACCACGCGGCAGTCGGGCGCGCCCTGATGGATCAGCTCGGCGTACTTGCCGGAGGCGACGGTGAACTCCGTGCCGATCAGGCCGACGCTCGAGAGTTTTTCGCGGATGACGTACCTGGCCGCCTCCTCGACGATGCTGATGATGCGGAAATCAAAGCAGGGACGCAGGCGCTCGGCCATCGTGGAGATGGTGTTGCAGGCAACAGCGGTGCATTTCACGCCGTTGGAGCCGAGGAATTGGAGCATATGGCAGCTCAGCTCAAAGATCTGATCCGCGGTCTTGTTGCCATAGGGGCAGTTGGCGCTGTCGCCGAAGTAGATGATGTCCTCACCGGGCAGGATACGCTGGAGCTCGCGCACGACGGTCAGGCCGCCGATGCCGCTGTCCATCACGCCGATGGGATTGGACTGTTCGAGCATGGTAAAACCTCCTCAAAATGCAATAAAAAATCGCTGTCGTTATTGTACCACATGAAGGAGAAATTGCAAGAAGAAAGATATTGACGGAAAATATACGCGCCTTTTCCGCGAAAAACCTTGCAATTCCGTAAATTTCTGCTAACATAATAATTGGTGGAGGTTGGCACGGCACGCCGCCCTCTGCCAAAAACTGCAAAATTCAAGGCGGGAACGCACAGAAGATTGGTGGAACGAATGACGATTTTCAACTTTATCTCTCTTTTCGGCGGGCTGGCGCTGTTTCTCTACGGTATGCAGCTCATGGGCGACGGCTTGAAGAAGGGCTCGTCCGACGCGCTCAAGGTGGCGATGGAAAAGGTGACGAACAACCCGCTCGTCGGCTTTCTGCTCGGCCTCGGGGTCACGGCGGTCATCCAGAGCTCAACGGCGACCATCGTGCTCACCTCGGGCCTTGTCGGCGCCGGCGTGCTGACGCTGCACCAGTCCATCGGCATCATCCTCGGCGCGAACGTCGGCACGACCATCACGGGCCAGATCATCCGCCTGCTCGACCTCAACGCCGACGGTGGCGCGTGGCTCAACATCTTCAAGCCCTCCACGCTCGCGCCCCTCGCGGCCATCGTCGGCATCCTCTTCATCATGGCGGTCAAAACGCGGCACAGCGAGACCGTCGGCAGCATCGCGATGGGCTTCGGCATCCTCTTTACCGGCCTTCTGAACATGACCGCGGCGGTCAGCCCGCTGGGCGAGTCGCCCGCCTTCGCGCAGATGTTCGCCGGCCTTGCCGATACGCCGGTGCTCGGCTTCCTCGCCGGCACGGGCGCGGCGTTCCTCATTCAAAGCTCGTCGGCCACCATCGGCATTTTACAGGCGCTCGCCATGACCGGCGCGCTGACCTTCGGCTCGGTCTACGCCATCATCATCGGCGTGAACATCGGCGACTGCGTGACCACCGCCATCGTCTGCTCCATCGGCTCGAAGGCGGACGCCAAGCGCACCGGCCTGGTCCACATCATCTTCAATCTGTGCGCCTCCGTCCTGGTCATCGCCGCGGTGCTGATCCTCCACTCCTGCGGCGTGCTTGACAGCATTTGGAGCGTACCTATCACCTCCGGCGGCATCGCCAACGCCCACACCCTGTTCCGTCTGGCCTCCGCCGTCGTACTGCTGCCCGTGTGCGGCCAGTTCGAAAAGCTGGCCCGGCGTATCGTCC
>CAVKBJ010000041.1:0-2329 GCA_963654505.1 Lachnospiraceae bacterium | reverse complement strand
AGTCCGCGACGAAGTGGATGTGATACCTGTGCGCCCCGTGCAGACCCTCAATGGACGGGATGTAGTCAAGCCCGCCCTTGCCTCGATAGCGCTCCACGCGCCGCAGGAAGGCCCGCAGCGCCTTGCGCACGTCGGCAAAGCGCTCCGGCAGATGCTCGTCGTCGAACTCCAGAATGTAGTGCGTGGCGTACTTGCCCATGAGCGCGATCATCAGCTCGAGCCGGTCGGTGGAGTCGCGGTTGAGCACCGTGCGCCGCTGCGCCTTGAGGTCGGCCTTGGCGCGCCGGTCCTCGTCGGTGTCGGAGGGCGCATAGCGCGGCGGCATCGTCCCGCGGTACTCCTTGACAAGATTCCCCGCGCGCTGGCGCACGCAGTAGAACAGCTCAGCCATACACGCTCCCGACTATTCCGACGACCGCGCCGGTCATATCGCCCTCGATGATGAATCGCCTTTGCTGACGTCGGCGCTCCCGGATGTATTCGTCAATCAAGAACCCAAAACAATGGTCGTGCGAAAACTCACCGTCACACTGGTTCGCTGCCCACACCGCATCATTGCGAGATGCGCCCAACCCCATCAGCAGTTTGATCATCCGTTTACGCTTCATTCAGACACTTCCTTTCTTGGGCCGTCCGGGCTGCCGCTTCTTCGCCTTTGGCAATTCCACGCCAAGCTGCAATAAGATCTCACGTATCTCGTCCACTGAACAGGCGTTTAATTCGGCGAGAATACTGATCTGCTCTTCGGGCTTCGCCGCCTGCTTATACGATCTGACGATCTCGCCGGCGCTCATCGGCAGCGTCCGCTTCGCCGAAGCCTTACGCTTCTGCGCGTCATCGGGCGCACGGAAAACGGTTCGATTTGAGAGGTCCGTTTTTGGCGTTTTCTCTGATTCAGGTAGCGGATTGATTGACTTCGGATTGGTCTCCTCCGCGTGCTCCGGCTCCGGCGATGTGCCCGAATCGGGCACCGAGCGGACGACGCGCCCGCCAACGACCAGCCCGCCGCCTCCGCCCTCAGGCGTCGGCCTCGGCCCGCCGATCACGACAGGCACGGCGTTCCCCGCACCCACCTCAACCGCGCCGAGCGCGGGGAAATCCTCGACCGCATAGGTCGTGCCGAGCGGCAGCACCAGCGCGCCCGCGCCGAGCGCGTCGCACACATAGGCGCGGAACGCTTCAAGCGCCTTGACGTCGGCGTGCAGCTCCGGCAGCTTGACGATCAATACCTTGCTCCCCGTCATAGCTCCACCCCTTCCAGCGCCCTGCGCAGGTCGATAAAGCGTCCGCCGAGGCCCTTGTCCACCAGCTCCTGCAGCGCGTCGAGCGTCAGCTCGGCGTCCTTGGCGCGGAAGACATCCTCGCACAGGCTCTCCATGTCGCACAGCTTTTTAGCCGCGCCGTAGAGCCGCGCCGGGCAGGCGAGCAGGCTCACGCCCTCGATGCCCCACGCCCCGCCCGGCGTCTTGTAGGTCAGTCTACGAAATTCAGACATCTTCAGCATCTCTCCCTCCGTTTTTTTTCGCCACATACGCCACGCAGTTCTCGGGGTCATTCCCACAAAGACATAGCGCATATACGCACGAATCACAAATTGAAAACATCTCAGTTAGTGTCATTGTCAGCCCTCCTGTTCCACGCACTCAAGCCGGCTCCGCAGCCGACGGACCTTAAAGGCCCGCTGCTCCGCCACCGCGTCTTCGACCTCAAACTCGATCGCCATCTGGTCGAGCATGATCCCGACGTCGGCGATCTCCTCGGCGATGTTGGCGAGCGTGTCGCCGTCCACGCGCCCGCGTAGGAAATTGCACAGCACGTCCTCATGAAGGATTCTCCATTTTTCTCCGGCATCGTAATGGCTTGCAATCATAATCAGAATGTCCGCAACATCGCCCCGTCGGAGTTTCAGGCGGCATGTCCGGTTGTTATTATTTAGCATCTTTCGTCGCCTCCAATGCTTTCTCCGCCTCCTCGCGGGTGAGGAATACGGTTTTGCCGAAACCATTTAGCGATACGCCGTATTCCCGTCCGCGAGCGCTTACCGGCTCAATGCCAGCAAAGCCAATCTCATTACCTACGCTGACCAGCTTATTCAGCTTTCCGACTCTGCCTATAAGGTCAGCAGCTTGGCCGAGCGTCTTGACCTGTGTTGCCTGTATCACAGGCTCTCGGCCGACGGCTGTGAATACTCGGTACACCGTATCGCCGACCTTGCACGGTAGAATCGCTACGCGCCCGTCCATATCTGCCTCAGCCAGCTCGCGCAATCGGTCGTAGCTTCCGATGCTGTTTAATACAGACGTCATCGCGTTCCACTCGCTGTGCATAC
>CAVKBJ010000040.1:0-14803 GCA_963654505.1 Lachnospiraceae bacterium | reverse complement strand
GCGCCGCGCACCGGCGCGGGAGTGGCTCACAGAGGAGTGGCAGACAAAAATGCATCGGATCGAGCAGTGCAGGCATTGCGGGCATTGCAGTTCAAAGTGCCCGTATGGTCTCAACACGCCGGAGTTAAGATCGATCGTCCCCATAGCAGCGGAAGTGTTCCCACAGACTCGCGCAGGTCCGGCTGGAACAAGCTGAACCGCACGATACACAGGGGAATACCGCTACTGTTGCGCCATCAAAAGAGATCTCACCCATATCAAAGTTGTCGGTGTCCACCATGTGGCCTTTCTCACCGTTTTCAAGATCAATGGACCGGAGCGCATAGTTGTAGGAAGTTCTTCAACACATACATCTTCCCGCCATATATTTGAAATGTGCTGATCTGCCCTTTGGCGGTGTGAATGAACTCAGCCTTGCCAAGAACGGGATTCGGTCCTGCGGGCAATAGTGCCCCGTAGTGCTGTTCGCCATCAGCCTTCCGATCGTCACGGAACCCATAATAGACGGTATCGCCGCTCTGCACGGCAATGCGGAACTCCGCACTTACCGCATCGAGGTCAGGAATGCTCTGATCATTGATCACAGGCAGGTCATCTTTACTCAGAGCATTTGCAAACGAGCCAGCCAATTCCAGCTATACCTACGCCATCCGTAACCCCGCGAGTGCAAACGGCGCGGGCACCTGCCTCATACCGGCTTCCCGCTGTCACATCGGTAAATGTTCTGCCTCGATAGGATATTGTTTTCTTCCTGAAAGGCACTTAATCCGTCCACAGTCGGCACGTGAGCAGACAAGAAAAGGCACAACAATAGAGATAAAAAGACATAAGACTTTTAACCTATCTCATATTCTCAGTAACCTCAAATCTTTATTTGTTTGATAGATAATTTGGGTAGATAAGATATTTCGGCAAATATTGCTTCTTTTTGTCAGGAAGCTCGGTAACGGCGGTCTCTACGATACCATCAATTTGCAGCAGGCGTTCAATTTGTTCTGGGTAAATATTATCTACCCCGCAAACAAAATTCCTTTTCTTTGTACTGCGGTCGATTAGAGCCCTTGCCGATTGTCATCTCCCTCATAAGAACGAGACTTCTTCATTCTGACACGACGGGCCAGCCCCAATTTCTTCATAAGCCGCCGTATAGTCTTATGGTTCACGGAGAAGCCACGGTTGTGCAGCATGGATGTTTTTTTCTCAGCTTTTGAACTGTCTGCGTTTTTTTGCGCCGGTGCCGCCGCATCCCCTGCGTTCTATGGCAAATGCCTCCGGGCTTTCTGTCAGATAGAGCCGTTCCCGACCACATATCCGTCGGTGACTGTTGATCTCAAGTTGCCGGGAGGCTTCTCTGTAACCCAGCCCCTCGCTGCATGGTCTGCACGGGATGAGCAGCATTTCACCGTCCGGCGCGTCGCTCTCGGCGGTCAGCTCGTTGGCGGCGAGGATCTCGGCGACCGTTGTGCGGTAGGCCTTGGCAAGATCCCAAAACCGTTCCTCCGCGCCTTTGGCGCGCAGGACAAGGGATAGCCGGTCGCCGGTGCCTTCCTCCCGCGGTTTCGCTTTGAGCGTACACAGGCAGGTGCAGCGCCGCCGACAGGTACATTCGAGCGTGAAGACTGCCGGAAATCGCACCTCGATTCCGTCTGCCGTTGCGGTGGCGCTGACCTGACAGGCCGCCGTTACGCTACGGACCAAGGCCATACAGCCCTCGGGAGCGGTAATGCGCGCGGCGGCCTCGATGCGGCGTTCGAACATCAACAGCGCGCCGCCCTCGTCGAGATAGAGCACGCGAAGGATCGCCGTGCAGCGCACGTTCGCCGTATTTTCCTCCTGCGCCAGACTGACGATGCCGAAAGTGATGCCGGTGCAGAGCACGGCGGAAACCTCCACGCCCGTTTTAATCTGCTCACGGACGGCTTCTATTGCCGTTTTCTTGAACTCCGGTGTATAGCGCTTATTCGATTTCCCGTTTGCCATAGAACACCACCCCGTTTCTTAGTACAAGTATTTCACCATACTTGACTTGTCTAACAAATGGGGTGGTGCTTAAACGCGGAATAGCTGCAAACTCTGTCCTGTATGAAGGTTAGAGATTTTTCATTCCGCGCTGTGTTGATGGTCGCACTATCCACGGCAAGGAGATGATAACCGCGAAACAATTCGGTATTCGCACGAACAGAAGCAAAAAGTCAAAGATCGCGCAGAACACAGCGAGCGGAATTTCACCGGATGAAAAGAAAAAAACACCGTCTGCCCGCTCCTGCAAAGAGCGCGTGTGTTGGTGTTCTGAACTCTCAAAGCTCTCACGTTTTGGCTGTCTCGCATACTGCCCGCGAATACCGTTTATCGCGGTGGTAAGGCAATGACAGCCTTAACTTAATGGAATTGAGCCTTGCTCTGTTTTTTCAATGCCGTTTTGCCTTGGCACTTAATGATTTTACGCGGATGGCGAGCACGGCGACGCCGCGCGCCTGCGCTTCCGTAAAGGTATCCTCACGACCGGCCATGTGGTGCATGAGCGAGGAAAGAGCGCAGAGCTTTTCTTCGCCCTCAATGCTCTCCACTGTGCCTCTGCCGATGACAGAGGCATAGTAATAGCCGTAGCCGCAGGCGTGATCGGCGGTTTGCAGTTCGCCGCGGCAGTCCATTTCAAAGGATACGCGCGGGTCGCGGCGCAGCAGGTCGAGCTTACGGCCCTCCTTGGCGCTATGACAGTAGAAGGTGATGGCGCCGTCCTCGCAGCGATAGCCAAAATTGAGGGGAATGATATAGGGCAGTCCCTGCTCGTCAAGCATGGCAAGTCGAATAACTTTACACTCATTGATGATAGAGAGGATTTCCTTACTGTCGGTGATCTCGCGGTCATTTCTGCGCATGATGCGGCCTCCTTGTGTTGAGCCGGGCGGCTCAAATTTGATAGTATTTTATCACGTCCGACAGAAAAAGAGCAAGCGAAAAAAGATGGGGTTGAGCAAAAAGAAAAGGAATGGCGCGTTTATTCGACGAAAAAACGGGTGAGGACAGGCTATACTGAGGGGGCACAAGGATGCAGAACGAGCATGAGGAGGCCGGAACATGGAGGTTCTGACGAGAACGAACGGACGAGAGATGACGCTTGCAATCAGCGGAGAGCTGGATCATCATGGAGCACACAGCGCGATGCAGCAGATCGACCATGCCATCGACGCGGCGCTACCGCTGTCGCTGACGATGGATCTTTCAGGGGTGACCTTTATGGACTCCTCGGGGATCGCTGTGGTGCTGCGCGCACATCGCCGCATGGCGGCGCTCGGCGGCAGTTTGTTTGTTACCGGTGTGCCGACGCAGGCGCGAAAGGTCTTCGATGCGGCAGGTGTGCCGCGCCTTGTCACAATGCAGTAAGGAGGAAGAATATGAAAAAGAGCAGCAACTACATAAAGCTGGAATTTCTCAGCCGCAGTATAAACGAGGGCTTCGCCCGCAGCGCGGTCGCGGCGTTTGCGTCCCAGCTCGACCCGACGCTTGACGAGCTCGGCGACATCAAGACGGCGGCGAGCGAAGCGGTGACGAACGCCATAGTTCATGCCTATCCCGACACGCTCGGGAAAATCGTGGTGCGGGTGCGCCTGCTGGACGGCGGCGTGCTGGAGCTTGCGGTGCACGACTGGGGATGCGGTATCGCGGATGTGGAGAAGGCGCGCGAGCCGCTTTTCACGACCGGCGGCGAGGAGCGCAGCGGCATGGGCTTCACCATCATGGAGAGCTTTATGGACACGCTCAAGGTCCGTTCCCGCCCAGGGAAGGGAACCGTCGTGACCATGAGCAAAAGGATCGCGCGGCGCACAGGCCGCGCATGAGCACGGCGGAGACCTTTGCGCTGCTTGAGGCGGCGCAGAGCGGGGACGAGGAGGCCGGCGAGCGTGTGCTGCAGGAGAACAGCGGCCTGATCTGGAGCGTCGTGCGCCGATATAACGGGCGCGGCGTGGAGACAGAGGACCTTTATCAGCTTGGATGCATTGGCTTCTTAAAGGCTGTCAAGGGATTTGACCTTACATACGGGACGCAGTTTTCCACCTATGCCGTGCCGAAGATCGCGGGCGAGATACGGCGTTTTCTCCGCGATGATGGCGCGATAAAGGTCGGGCGGACGCTGCGCGAAAGGGCACAGGGCATCTACAGCGCGCGGGAAAGGCTTCGCGCGCGGCTCGGACGGGAGCCTGTCCTCTCAGAGCTTGCGGAGGAGACGGGGCTGCGCGTCGAGGAGATCGCCGACGCCGACCTTGCCGCTGCCACGCCGGAATCCTTTCAGCAGGAGATGGGCGACGGCCTGACGCTTGAAACGCTTCTCGGTACGGAAAGCCCGGAGGAGGGCATGATCGAACGGATCTCCCTGCGCACGGAGATCGACGCGCTGCCGGAGCGGGAGCGCATGACGATCCTGCTGCGCTTTTTCAAGGCGCTGACGCAGGAGCAGACGGCGCGCGTGCTCGGCGTGTCGCAGGTGCAGGTGTCAAGGCTGGAGCGGCGGGCGCTGCAAAAGCTCCGCGCGGCGATGGAGCCGGAGGAATAGTGTCCTGTTCCATCTCCGTACCGACTCAGCGCGCGCGGACGCGGCGTGACTTGCGGCGCGGACGGTCGAGATAGGTGATGACCTTCATCAAATTCGCGGTGACGGCGGTGATGCCGAGCAGCACAAAAATCGTCGTGGAAGCAGCCATGTTCGTATCCTCCTAAAATCATAACACTCTTGTTTCATTTGCATTATAAATCGAACAAACGTGCCTGTCAACAAAAATCGAACAAGTTTTTTATAATTTTGTAAAAATTCGGGGAAAACGGTTGACCGAAGCGGGGAGATGCGGTAAAATCACAAAGAAAAATAGAGAAAACAGGTGGAACGCATGAATGATTTTTCCTCCCGCTACTGCGCGGCGCGGCGCGCGTGCATCGCGCGGGATTTTGCAAAGCTGAACCCCGAGCAGCGCCGAGGCGTGCTGACGACCGAGGGGCCGCTGCTGCTGCTCGCGGGCGCGGGCAGCGGCAAGACGACGGTGCTCATCAACCGCATCGCGAACCTGCTGACCTACGGGCGCGGGAGCGACTGTGATGAGATTCCTGTTGTGGGCGCGACGGAGAGCGACCTTGCCTTTTTGGAGAGTTATCCCGAGCAACCGACTGAGGACGAGCGCCGACGGATGCGGCGTCTCTGCGCGGTGGAGCCGCCGGCTCCGTGGCAGGTGCTTGCCGTGACCTTTACCAACAAGGCTGCGAAGGAGCTGCGCGAGCGCCTTGCGGCCTTCGGGATCGCGGGCGCGGACGAGATTTGGGCGCTGACGTTCCACTCCGCCTGTGTGCGCATCCTGCGCCGCGACATTGATAAGCTCGGTTTTTCCAGAGATTTCACCATCTATGACACCGACGACTGTAAGCGCGTGGTGAAGGACATTCTCAAGGAGATGGAACTGGACGAAAAGACGCTGTCTCCGCGCGAGGTGCTCGCCGTGATCTCCAAGGCGAAGGATGAGCTGCTCTCGCCGCAGGAGTTTTCCAGGCAGTGGGCGGGCAGCGGCGACTGGAAACGCGAGCGCATCGCCAAGATCTATGCGCGCTACGACCGCGTGCTCTGCGAAGCGAATGCGCTCGATTTCGACGACCTTATCCTCTGCACCGTGCGCCTGCTGAAAAACGAGGCGGAGGTGCGGGACTACTATCAGTGCAAATTCCGCTACATCCTCATCGACGAGTATCAGGACACGAACCGGATGCAGTATGAGCTGGTGCGCCTGCTCGCGGATGGACACCGAAACATCTGCGTTGTCGGCGACGACGACCAGAGCATCTACCGCTTTCGCGGCGCGGACATCTCCAATATCCTCAACTTTGAAAAGGAGTATAAGGGCACGCGCACGATCCGCCTGGAGCAGAACTATCGCTCGACGCAGAATATCCTCGACGCGGCGAACGCCGTCATTAAAAATAATACCGGACGCAAGGGTAAGACGCTCTGGACCGACGCGGGCAGCGGCGAGAAAGTGACTGTCAAGACCACCTTCAACGAGCAGGATGAGGCGAATTTCGTCGTCTCCGGCATGATGATGGACTTCAACCACGGCAAAAACTGGCGTGACAATGCGGTGCTCTACCGCATGAACGCGCAGTCGAACGCGCTCGAATACGCGCTCAAGCGCAACGGCATTCCCTATCAGGTCGTCGGCGGCATGAAGTTTTTCGAGCGCGCCGAGGTCAAGGATATGCTGGCCTATCTCGCGCTCATCAACAACCCTGCGGACGATTTGCGGCTGCGGCGCGTCATTAACACGCCCGCCCGCGGCATCGGGGCGACGAGCGTGGAGCGCGCACAGGCTGCCGCCGCCGAACAGGGTGTGCCGATGATGACCGTGCTGCGCGCGGCGGGGGAGTATGCGGTGCTCCGGACCGCGGCGGCGAAGCTGGAGAAGTTTGCCGCCATGATCGACGCGCTGCACGAGGCGGCGGGGAGCGCCGATCTGCTCGAATTTTACGACCTTGTCTGCGAAAAGTCGGGCTACGTCCGCGCATTGGAGGATAAGGGCGATATGGAGAGCCGCGGCCGACTGGAGAACGTGCAGGAGCTCAAGTCCAACATCTACGCCTATCTTGAGGGAGAGCCGGAGGACGCGACGCTCGCGGGCTTCCTCAACGAGATCGCGCTCTACACCGATCTCGACAGCGCCGCGAGCGACAACTGCGTGACGCTTATGACGATGCACAGTGCAAAGGGACTGGAATTTCCATGTGTCTACGTCGTCGGAATGGAGGAGGGAATTTTCCCGGGAAATCGCGCCATCAACGACGAGGAGGAACTGGAGGAGGAGCGGCGTCTATGCTATGTCGCCATGACGCGCGCGAAGGAGAAGCTGACGCTCACGAACGCGAAGCAGCGTATGCTCTTCGGCCGCACGACGCCGAACGCGCCCTCACGCTTTTTGAGCGAAATTCCGGAGAAGAACGTCAACTGGCTCTCGAAGCCTTTGGCGAAGCCGCATAGCCGTTACGATGAGGACTATGCCGACGGCTACGGCAGCTTCGGGCGCAGCTCGGGCTTTGGCGGCGGCTACGGCAGCCGCAGCGGTGAGATGGCGAACGGCTTTTCCGGTACGGCTGTGCGTCCAACACATCAAAAAAGCACGGTCAGCGCTGCGGCGAAGCCACAAGCAAGCAAAATAACTTTACAGCTTGCGGCGGGCGATCAGGTCCACCACAAGACCTTTGGCGACGGTATGGTGCTCTCGGTCGCGCCGATGGGCGGCGACGCGCTTATCGAGGTGGCGTTCGAGCAAGTCGGCACAAAGAAGCTGATGCTCAAGACCGCCGGCGTCCACATGACGAAGAAGTGACAGGTAAAAGCGCGTATGAAAAAGGAGCGTGGAGGCCGATGACCTCCACGCTCCTTTTTCATATCTATTATACAGCGGTTTCCCTTTACAGCATTTCACCGAAATCGTGAATGAAGCGGTCGCAGACGCGCGGCATCTCGTCCTTTGTGCCCTCAAAGAAAGCGTCGTACACGCCGATGACCTTCAGTCCGACGGATTTGGCGCTGGCGCAGGATTTGATGGAATCGTCGAAGAGCGTACAGTCCTCCGGCCTCGTACCGAGCAGTTCCGCGACCTTGCGGAAGGACGCGGGATCGCCCTTGTCCGTGCCAAGCTCCTGCGCGAAAATCAAACGGTCGAAGTACGGCTCAAGATGGTGGACGGCGAGCGCGGTGCGGCAATGCGCGGGGATGCAGCTTGAGAAGATCACGGCATGTTCGCCCTGCGCGCGGAGCTTCTCCAAATATTCGCGCACGTGGGGCTTGAGCGCGACGTGGGCGTAGCTGTCCTTTGCCAGCTCCATCCACTCGGCCATGATCTCGTCCGTGCTCTCGGAAAGCCGGCAGAACTCCTTTGTGAACACGGCGGCGAGGGGGAAAATGGTGTGCGCCACACCCTCGTAATACTCCTTCGTATAGGGAAAGCCGTGGCGGGCGAGAAAGGTTCTGTCCACCGTTTCCCATATACCGTTGGAGTCGATGAGCGTGCCGTCAAGATCGAAGAGGTACATGAAATAAACTCCTGCTTAAAAAATATTTTCGCGGGGGACTTGCCAAACGCGGCGCTTTTTGCTACGATAGGCGATATTCCTGATCCATTCAGGATTTTATCATTTTTTTGACAGGCAGGCAAGTACTTATGAAACAAAGAAATGTCAAGCAGATCGTTCTGCCGCTCATCACCGCCTTTATTTGGGGCAGTTCGTTCGTGGCGCAGAGCCTCGGCGCGGGGAAGGTGGGCGGATTTACCTTTTCCGCCGCGCGTTCGCTCCCGGCTGTGCTGCTGCTGGGAGCGCTCGTGCTTATTTTGCGGCGCACGCGGCACGAGGAAAAGTACACGGTGCAGCAAAGGAAGGATCTTCTGGAGGGCGGACTGGTCTGCGGCGTCTGTCTGACGCTTGGCACGAACCTCCAGCAGCTCGGCATTGCCGATACGACGGCAGGCAAGGCCGGTTTCATTACGGCGCTCTACATCGTACTCGTGCCGATTGCCGGTGTTTTTCTGGGAAGGAAGGTAAGCAAAAGATTGCTGCTCTGCGTCCTGATCGCGGTAGCCGGACTTTACTTCCTCTGCTTCAAGAGCGGCGAGGGGACGATGAGCTTTGGCCGCGGTGATCTTCTTGTGTTCCTGTGCGCCTTTGCTTTTACCGGACAGATCCTTGCGGTCGATCATTATGCGCAGAAGGTGGATGGCATCGCGCTCTCCTGTGTGCAGTTTGCAGTCGTGACGGTCATCTCCGCGATCTGCGCCTTTGCGTTTGAAACGGTCGATTTCGCGGCGATTGGAGAGTGCATGCCCTACATTCTCTATGTCGGCGTCCTGTCCGGTGCGGGCGGCTATACGCTCCAGATCATCGCGCAGAAAGACGGCGACCCGACGGTGGTTTCTCTGCTGCTGAGCCTTGAGTCCTTCTTTGCCGTGGTCTGCGGCGCGATCATTCTGCATGAGCGCATGAGCGGCAGGGAGTACCTTGGCTGTGCGCTGATGCTTGCGGCGGTTTTGCTTTCGCAGCTGCCGGAGAGGCAGAAGGCGGCGGAGGAAACGCAAAAATAAGAAACAGAACAGAAAACCGGCATGGAACGCGCTGCGCTCCATGCCGGTTTTTCATAGAGAAAGGGGGATCAGGCGGCCTTGCCGCCGCGGACGAAGTGAATCGCCAAGCCGATGACGAGCCCCAGCAGTGCGGGGCAGATCCAGCCGAGGCCAAGTCCGGCGAACGGCAGGAAACCGACCACGAGCTGTTGAATCGCGTCGCCGCCGAGCGCGTCGCGGACGCCCGCGGGCAGTGCCATGAGGAAGTCGTAGAGCGCGGCGATGAGCGTCAGCGCGGTCGTGCAGACAAAGACCGCGCGGTCATACCGGAAGAAGCGGCCAAAGAGGGAGAGCACGATCAGCGTGATGGCAAGGGGGTAGAGGAACATCAGCACGGGGACCGCGTAGGTGATGATGGCGTTCAGGCCGACGTTGGCAAAGAGAAACGACGCGCCGCTGAAGATGATGGCCCACACGCGGTAGGTGGGGCCGTTGGAAAACAGGCCGTGGAAGGTCTCCGCGCAGCTCGTGATAAGGCCGACAGAGGTCTTGAGACAGGCAAGCGTCACGGTCGCGGCGAGAATGAACAACCCCGCGCCGCCGAGGTAGTGCTGCGCGATCTGCGCGAGGGCGATGCCGCCGTTTTCGGAGGTCTCAAAGAGGCCGCGGCTCTGCACGCCGACGACGGTGACGGCGGCGTAGATGACGGCCATCAGCAGACAGCTGAAGATGCCCGCGCGGACGGTGCTGCCCGCCACGGCGTCCGGCTCGGTCACGCCGAGGCCGCGGATGGTCTGCACGACCACGATGCCGAAGGCGAGGCTCGCCAGCGCATCCATGGTGTTGTAGCCCTCCAGAAAGCCGGTGAAGAAGGGCTGGGAGACGTAGGCGCCCTCCGGCGCGACGTCGCTGATCGCGGCTCCGGGATCGAGCGTTGCCACGACGACAAGGATACCGAGAAAGACGAGGAAGCAGGGGTTGAGGATCTTGCCGACCCACACCAGAATTTTGCCGGGACGGAGCGAGAAGAGCAGCGCTGCGGCAAAGAAGAGAGCGGAGAAGATCAGCAGATAAAGCTGCGTGCTGCCCTCCGGCAGGACCTGCTCCAAGCCGACGGTGAACGAGGTCGTGGCGCAGCGGGGGATGGCGAAGAACGGTCCAATGGTCAGGTAAAGCAGGCAGGTGAAGAACATCGAATAAGGACGCCCCACGCGGCTGCCAAGCTCAAAAAGTCCGCTCGACCGGCTGATGCCGAGCGCCGCTACGCCGAGCAGCGGCAACCCTACTCCCGTTACACAGAAACCTACTACGGCGGGCCATACGTTGCTGCCGGCCATCTGACCCATGTGAACGGGGAAGATGAGGTTACCGGCGCCGAAGAACATACCGAAGAGCATGCTGGCAACGTAAATGTACTCGCTGCGGGTTAGTTTCTGTTTCATTTTCTTTTCTCCTTTTCTTTTCCGCCCGCGCAGTCGGAGGCCCGCCGGCCCGGTCTGCACGGTGCGGAGAGTATAAAACAAATTTTACCACAGTGGCCGACGGGCGGCAATTGTCAGATGCCATAAAAAAACTGTTTCGACAGGCAAAATTTGTTTAGATTGACCAAATAAAGTGCTTTCAAGAGGTGGAAAAAGAGAGTGAAAAAGTGTTGACAAATGTAGTCAGCTATGCTACATTGTGTCTACAACAGTAATCAAAATTTAAAAAAGGAGGACGACGCGATGGAGCGATTTGACCTTGCG
This sequence comes from Lachnospiraceae bacterium, assembly GCA_963654505.1. Classification (GTDB taxonomy): domain Bacteria; phylum Bacillota; class Clostridia; order Oscillospirales; family Oscillospiraceae; genus Hominicoprocola. The sequence continues at coordinate 3,969 of CAVKBJ010000040.1, read as the reverse complement.
CCCGCCGAGTGGAACATCATGGAATGCCTGTGGGAGCGCGCGCCGCAGACCGGCCGCGAGCTGACCGAGCAGCTTGAAAAAAGCGTCGGCTGGAGCCGCAGCACAACGCTGACGCTTTTGAAGCGCATGGTGGACAAGGGAACTGTTTTGTGCGACACGGAGGGTGCGAAGAACGCCTATTCTCCCTCGGTGCGTCGCGAGGATGCGGCGCTTGCCGAAACGGAGACCTTCTTGGACCGCGTCTATCAGGGCAGTCTGAGCCTGATGGTCAGCGCCATGACGCGGAAGAAGGCCATCTCTAAGGAGGAGATCGATGAGCTATACGAGCTGCTGCGGCAGATGGAGGAGGGAGCGAAATGATGCAGTGGAGCATTTCGTCCGCCGTTTTGACCGCGGCGGTCATCGGTCTGCGCTATCTGCTGCGCGGGAGGATCAGCCTGCGGATGCAGTATGCTCTGTGGCTGTTGGTGCTCGTGCGGCTGCTCGTTCCGGTGAGCTTCGGTGCGAGTGATTTGAGCGTGATGAACGCCATGCCCGAGCGCACACCGGTTGTACAGCAGAGCGTGGTCGTACCGACTGATACTGTAAAGAAGATTACCGATACACAAGATGTATCGCCTGTTCCGGCAGAGAACGCGAGCGAGCCAGTTCCGTCGGACCTTGTACGGAATACGACCGTCACGGCGACTGCGCCGACGGTCAGGGAGACAGACTGGGCGCAGGCGGCTAAGACCGTTTGGCTCATCGGCGCGGCGGTCGTGGGCGCGGCGTTCCTTGCCTCAAACCTGCGCTTTGGCCGACGGCTGCGCCGCTCCCGCAAGCGCGTGGAGGACACGGGGGCGGGTCTGCCGGTCTACGTGAGCGGCGCGGCGGATACGCCCTGCCTGTTCGGGTTGTTCCGCCCGGCCATTTACCTCACGCCTGGAGCGCTTGCTGACGCGGAGACGCTGCGCTATGCGCTCGCGCATGAGCGGACGCATTACCGTCACGGCGACCATCTCTGGGCGGTGCTGCGCGGCGTGTGCCTTGCGCTGCACTGGTACGACCCGCTCGCGTGGTGGGCGGTGGAGCTTTCCCGCCGCGACGCGGAGCTGGCATGCGACGAGGCGACCGTCCGCCGCCTTGGGGAGAGCGAGCGCGCCGCCTACGGGCGGACGCTTGTCCGCATGACCTGCGAAAAGCGCCCCGCGCTGTTCGTCACCGCGACGATGATGACCGACAGCGGCGGGAGACTGCGCGAGCGCATCACGCTCCTTGTGAAGAAGCCGAAAACGGCGGCGTACACAGCCGTTGCTGTGCTGCTCGCCGCGGGGCTTGCCGCCGTCTGCACCTTCACCGGCGGTCGGACGGAGCTTGCCGACCCATTCGGCAGGGAGTATGAGGTGGCGGAGGCGGTCGGTTATGCGCCGATCTGCTCAGATAGGGGAATGATCCGCGACATCGAGACGCTTACGGCCTATGCGCGTACCGCGGACGGAGTGCGGGAGCTCACGCTCCGCAAGGGGTCCACGGAGGGCGAAAACCGGTATGAAACGGTGACAGCGGCAAAGTTGACAAAGCAAAACTTTGACGCGCGCTTTGAAAGCGCCGTGGAGGGCGACGGACCGACTGAGTGGCGCGATGCAGGATTGTCGGCCTCCAAGCTGCGCCGCGAGAATGCGAACGCATGGCTGTGCACCTCGTCCACAGCGGAGGAAAACGGCTGGGCGGACCGAGTATATCTGCTTCAGCAGAAGGACGGAACGCTGTATCTGGTGATGGCGGAAGAACTGGAGGCATCCGAAGTCTATCCCGACGGCAGAAACTTTGTCTGCTGGGTGCTCCGTCTGACCGAGAAGGCTGAGCCGACCTACGCGAGCATGGAGGAGTACGTCCTCTCCGTTATCAACACGCTCAAGCAGCCGGGCGGTTATACCTACTCCGTCGCCGGGGAGGACGGTCTGCCGGTCGAGGTCACGGAAGCCGCCGCCGACATGCGCGTGGCAGGGCTGGAGAAGCTCGGTGACTGCATGGACCTCGCGCCGGACGGTGTGCTGGAGCTGTGGTATTTCAGCTATGAGGTCAAGCCCGAGGACAAGGCGGATGCTCTGCCCGACCGCTTTTTCTGGGTCGGCGGCAACAGCATCAGTGACGACGGCTACATCTTCGATGGCTTTTATTACTACCTCACCGTGCTGCGCACGGACGACGATCCGAGCGTCTACAAACTGCTCAACAGCCAAAGGGCGAACGACGGGCTGTGGTACAACGGCTGCGGCTACAAAAACAGCGCCGCGTATCTGCACGACTTCTACGTTGACTATGCGGGACTTGACCTGCCGCGGATGGTCATTCCCGACCTGCTGAGCGGCACGGTGGCGGACGGCTACGGCTATGAGGACTGCGTGGAGTCGCAGTTCATCTCTGGCGACGGCTGGTATCTCTACGTTCCGACCGTGGCGTGGATGAAAACAGATGGCGAGGACAGTTGGGGTTCGCTCTACTACACATACAGTGCGCTGCGCGTGGACAAAAGTGTGGACAGCGTGGAAATGATGGAGCAGTGTTACCTTGACGGCGGCTTTACGCTCGAGCAGTACCGCGAGGGCGCGGCGCTCTGTGGCCCGTGGCGCCGCTTCGACGCGGACAGCGGTACGCAGTTTGAAATGTATCTTGTGCCGAATACCGAGGAAGGGGGCTGCTATATCATCTCGACTTACTGGACGCCGACTGACGACGACTCAGTGAACGAATGGGGCTACAGCAGGAAAAAACAAATTGAGAAAGAGGCAGTCGTGCTGCGCGCGATGGCGCAGAGCTTCACGGTCGCGCCGGAGCTGAAAAACCATTATGAGCCGTCTTTTGATGAAGATATAGCGCTGGCGTCGAACGGCGGTGCGGCTTGGCTGTACTTCATTGAAAACGATGAGTATACCGGCGGCTTCGACGCCGGTGTTGCGTGGAATACTCCCGCGCTTAACTCCTATAACTATGTGCTGTGCGAAGCGCCAAAGGAAACTGGGAACAAAATCACGCTTTGGCTCTCAAACAACGACAGTTCATACTTTGAGTTCTACAAGGGAACGAACGTCGTCGGCTACTTCGTTAGCGGAGAAAACGAGGGCAGCTATTATATGGCGGACAGTGATCTCAGCCTCGTTGACGGAGACGGGCGTACGCTTTACGACCACATCCTTATGTGGTACGACGAAGCGGAGTTTGTCACGCTGCGAAATGAGGTCGAGGAAACGCCGATCCCGAACCGCGGGCAGTCGTTGGAGGAGGCCGCGCAGGAGTATCTCGACGCCTACGAGAACGTGCATCTTCAAGTGCGCAGCGGCAGCCAGTTCAAATTCACATGGGTGAAGAACCTTGTCGAGCCGGCGGAGGATATGATGGAGATGAAGCGAGAGCGCGGCGATCTGGAGGAAAACAAATACTACTTCTACTCCACTACGGAGTTCATACCGGAAACGCAGTTGGCATTAAACAGTGCGATGGCGGGCGACACAGGCGGATGCGACGATCCCGACGCGCCGGAGGGCGCATATGCGTATGGGCGCTGTTGCACCATCACACTCGAAGAGGACGGTTGGCACGGCAAGGTGTGGGGTACGGGCTGGTGATCCGAGCAAGCATCGGACAGGAGGGGAGCCGCGGGCAAAATTGCCTGCGGCTCCTTTCCGCGCCGAAAAAAGAAAAGTTTTCAATTTACCCCTATGCAAACCGAAAAAAATACGCTACAATAGAACCGTGAAAATATGAAGCGTTCGCAGGGAGGAACGGATAAGCATGGACAAACCGAAATATCAGCGCGTGCTGCTCAAGATCAGCGGCGAGGCGCTCGCGGGCGATAAGCACTTCGGCCTTGACTTCGGCGTGATCGGGCAGGTCACGGACGTTATTAAGGAATGTGTCGAGGCCGGCGTGCAGATGGGCGTCGTCATCGGCGGCGGCAACTTCTGGCGCGGCGTGAAAAACGGCGAGGGC
>CAVKBJ010000039.1:0-8082 GCA_963654505.1 Lachnospiraceae bacterium | reverse complement strand
GGACTCTGCCAACTCCCGCCGTCTGACGAGCGACAACTCAGCCCGGCGGCGACAGCCTTTGAAAATCGCGCCAGTTTATCCAAGGAACAAGCTGGAAGATTTTCAGTGGAAAAATTTTTCATTTGCCGCGAGAAAATGGCGCAGGGAGCAGGGAAGATGATCATGGTTGCGCATAAAGCTATTTAGAAGAAAATCTAAATAGCTCTTGACAAGCGGAGGGTAGAATGCTATTCTCTATTTAGAAGGCTTTCTAAATACCATGAAGGGATGTGAACGAAACGGGCCTGAGCGAAACGATGAAGGCGCTGAGCGATCCTGTGCGGCGCGAAATTTTGAACCTGCTCAAGGGCGGGCGCATGACCGCGGGCGACATCGCCCGCCGCTTCGACATGACGACGGCGACGGTGTCGTACCACCTCTCGCAGCTCAAGCGCGCGGGACTCATCTTTGAGAGCCGAGAGAAGAATTTTATCTACTACAGCCTCAACGCCTCCGTTTTGGAGGAGGTACTGCTGTGGCTGCAAGATTTGAAGGGGGAAAAGAACCATGAAAACGGATAAGAGGCTGCTGCTGACCTCGCTGATCTGCCTGCTGCCTCTGCTTGCGGGTGTGCTCTTGTATTCGCGCCTGCCGGAGACGATGGCGACGCACTGGGGCTTTGACGGTGCGCCGAACGGCTGGACGTCGCGCGCAGGAGCGGTGTTCGGCCTGCCGGTCTTGATCCTGCTGCTCCACATTGCCTGCGCTTACGCGCTCGGGCACGATCCCCGCCGCGGGAACATGAGCGCCGCGCTGCGGACGATGACGCTGTGGTTCTGTCCTGCGGTGTCGCTGCTGTGCGGCACGGTCACGCTCGGCGCGGGACTGGGCTATGAGATGAACGTCTCGACCATCGTGCCGGTGTTCGTGGGCGTGCTATTTGTCCTCGTCGGCAACTATCTGCCGAAAACCAAACAGAGCGGCACGATGGGCGTCCGCCTGCCGTGGACGCTTGCGAGCGAGGAGAATTGGAACCGCACGCACCGCGTCGCGGGCTTTCTGTGGGTGCTCGCGGGGCTTGCGGCGATTGTTGTCACGCTTCTGCGGCGCTGGTCGCCCGCGGCGTTTTTCGCGCTGCTCGCGCTGATGGCGGGCATCCCCGCGCTGTATTCCTACCTCTACTACCGCAGACATGAAAGGAGCCGCTGACGATGGAAACGATCAAGCCGGGCCGCTACCGCCACTTCAAGGGAAATGAATACGAGGTCATCGGCCTCGCAAAGCACAGTGAAACGCTGGAGGAGCTGGTCGTCTACCGCGCGCTCTACGGCGAGCGGGGGCTTTGGGTGCGCCCCGCCGCGATGTGGAACGAAACGGTCGAGCGCGACGGCAAAACGTACCGCCGCTTCACCTATCTCGACGAATGACGGACTATACGCTCGTCCGCTCGCGGCGGCGGACGCTTTCGATGGAACTGAAGCGCGACGGCACGGTGGTCGTCCGCGCGCCGCTGAGACTGAGCGCGGAGAAGATCGCGGCCTTCGTCGCCGCGCACGAGGAGTGGCTCGTCCGCGCAAGAGTGCGGCAGGCAGAGCGGCTTGCCGCGCATCCCGAGCCGACGGCGGAGGAGCGCGCGGCGCTGATCGAGCGGGCAAAGGCCGAGCTGCCGCGGCGCGTGGAATATTGGAGCCGCGTGACCGGCCTGACGCCTACCGGTGTGAAGATCACGGGCGCGAGGACGCGCTTCGGCAGCTGCAATACAAAGAACAGCCTGTGCTTTTCGTGGCGGCTGATGCAGTATCCCGGCGAGGCCATCGACCTTGTGGTGGTGCATGAGCTGTGCCATATCGCACACCACGACCACGGCGCGGGCTTTTACGCGCTGCTGGGCAGCATTCTGCCAGACCACCGCGAGCGCATGAAGCTGCTGAAAAAATAGGGAAAACCGGAAAGCCGCGGCTTTCCGGTTTTCTTTATCAGATAATGCGTCCGCTCAGTCCTCTTCGATGAGCCGCAGGCCCGCCGTGGCGGAAACAGGGAGCGTGAAGCAGATGGACTTCGCCTTGCTCTCCATTCCCGCGTCGCGCATGATGGCGGACATGATGTCGTTGCGCCTGTCGCGGTGGACGACGATGTAGATCATTTCCTTTTCGGCGGCGAGCGAGATGCCGAGGAATTTCTCCGCGCCCTCCATGCCGGTGCCCTTGGCGTGGATGACGGTGCCGCCCGCCGCGCCCGCGCCGCGGGCCGCGTCCATGATGAGGTCGCTGTAGCCGTGGTTGGCGATAACGACCAGAAGCTCGTGTTTCGTGTCCTTCATGGTGGATTCCTCCCCCTTTTGGTAGTTTTGGTGTTCGGTCAGAAATTGCAGCTCGCGCCGTCCGCCGACGGAGCTGAGCGGAACGGTGAAAGCGATGCCCATGCCGGGTACGTCGATCTGCAGCTCACGGCGAAGGCCGCGGCGCAGCTCCTCCCACTTCTCGTCGGTGACGAAGCTCGTGAACACGCACTTGTCGCTGCGCTCAAGGCCGAGGTAGTTGAGCGTGTCGTTGCTCGCCGTGCCGAGGGCGAGCGAGATAAACTGCACCGGCACCTGCTTTTCCCTATAGAACGAGAGGAAAGTCGTGAGCTTGCTGCGCTCGGTGATGGTGACCATCATATAGAGTTCACTCATAGCACTTCCTCCTTACAGGTCGATGATGGCGAGATCGTCCGCGGCAAAGGCGCTGCCGGCGGCCGCGGGCGCGGGCGCTCCCTCGCTGCGCTTCGTGCGCAGGCGGTAGAGCAGGCCCAGTCCCTGAATGGTGATGAGCGGCGTCATGGCGACCATAGCGACCACGCCGAAGGCGTCGGTGACGATGTTGCCGCCGACCGCCGAGCACGCGCCCATCGCAAAGGGCAGCAGGAAGGTCGTCGCCATAGGGCCGGAGGCCACGCCGCCGGAGTCGAACGCGATGGCGGTAAAGAGCTTGGGGACGAAGAATGAGAGCACGATGGCGATGGCGTAGCCCGGCACGAGCAGATAGAAGATGGAGATGCCGGTAAGCACACGGATCATCGCAAGGCCGACCGAAACGGCTACGCCGATGGAGAGCGAATGCTTCATTGCGCTGCCGGGGATCGCGCCGTCGGTCAGTTCCTCGACCTGACGCATGAGGACGTAGACCGCAGGCTCGGCCATGACGATGAAGTAGCCGATGAGCATACCGATGGGAATGAGGATCCAGTTGATCTCCAGCCCCGCGATGACGCTGCCAAGGTAGTTGCCCGCTGGCATGAAGCCGACGTTCACGCCGGTAAGGAAGATGACGAGACCGAGGTATGTATAGGCAAGGCCCACGCCGATACGGATGAGCTGCTTGCGCTCTAAGTGAAGAGAGATGAGGTTGAACACGGCGAAGAAAGCCGCGATGGGAAGAAGCGAAATGGCAATCTCCTTAAAATACGTCGGGAAAGCGACGGAAAAGAGCTGCCAGAGCGCGGCGGTATCACCGATCTCGGGAATGACGACGGCGGTGTAGCTGCCGCCGTCCGGATGGAAGATGAGGCTGAGAATGAGCACAGCGAGGATGGGGCCGATGGAGCAGAGCGCGACAAGGCCGAAGCTGTCGTTCGCGCTGTGCTTATCGCTTCGGATGGCGGAAACGCCGACGCCCATCGCCATGATGAACGGCACGGTCATCGGTCCGGTCGTCACGCCGCCGGAGTCGAACGCGACGGCGAGGAAATCCTTCGGCACGAACATTGCAAGGATAAAGACCACGATGTAGAAGCCCACCAGCATCGTATTGAGCGGGACGGAGAGCAGCATACGAAGCATGGCGAAGCAGAGGAACAGTCCCACGCCGACCGCTACGGTGACGATGAGCACGGTGTTCGGCACGGCCTGCACCTGATTTGCCAGCACCTGAAGGTCCGGCTCCGAGATGGTGATGAGGAAGCCCAGCAGGAAGCCGAGCGTCAGCATAATGCCGACCTTGCGGGTTTTCGTGATGCACGCACCCACGCGCTCGCCCATCGGCGTCATGGCCAGCTCCGCGCCGAGGGAGAAGAACATCATGCCCACCACCAGCAGCACCGCGCCGAAAAGAAACGCCATCAGCACGCTCGTCGGGAGCGGGGCGATGGTGAAGCTCAGAATGAGCACGATGGCAAGGATGGGCAGCACCGCGGCAAGCGATTCCTGCAATTTTTCATTGAGTTTGCTGCGATACAAGGCAAAAGCTCCTTTCCAAAATATAATTTTATCGTACCATAGTATAGCATGGAAAAGTGTTACAATTGTGTTAAGAAAATGTGAATTCCCACGCCCGCTGAGATAATTGATTTTTCCTTATATATCAAGGAATTTGCAGCTTTACCTCTGCTCACGAAAGCTCACATATCCAGACACAGTCGGCATAGATGTGGTACAAGGCGGCAGAGTCCGTTCTCTTGTTCGTCGGAAAGGACTTTTTTGTGTGTAAATATTGAATAATCAGCTTATGCGTGGTACAATAAACATCACTATGTTTTTTCTGCACAAGAAAGAAGAAAATGGTGTCGCCGAGGATAGGGCAGAGAAGCCTTCTCGGAGAAGATATAAGAAGTTATAAGAGAAAGTGAGAAATAGATGTACCTGAAGGCATTGGAAATTCAAGGCTTCAAGAGCTTTCCCGATAAGACCGTGCTGAACTTCGGCGAGGATATCACCGCCATCGTCGGCCCCAACGGCAGCGGCAAGTCCAACGTGTCGGACGCGATCCGCTGGGTCATGGGCGAGCAGTCAAGCAAATCGCTGCGCGGCGCGAAGATGGAGGATGTGATCTTCGGCGGCACGGAAAAGCGCAGCCAGATGGGCTTCGCGCAGGTGACGCTCGTGCTCGACAACACCGAACATATCTTTCCCCAAATGGAGGAGAGCGAGGTCGCCGTCACCCGCCGGTATTACCGCAGCGGCGAGAGCGAATACTACATCAACAAGCAGAGCGTGCGCCTACGTGACGTGAACGAGCTGTTTATGGACACCGGCATGGGGCGCGAGGGCTATTCCATCGTCGGGCAGGGCAAGATCGACGAGATTTTGTCGGTCAAGAGCGCCGACCGGCGTGAGATCTTTGAAGAGGCGGCGGGCATCTCCAAATTCCGCCACCGCAAGGAGGAGACCGAGCACAAGCTCGAGCGCACGGAGGAGAACCTCGTGCGCATCAACGACAAGATCGCCGAGCTGGAGCTTCAGGTCGAGCCGCTGCGCGCGCAGGCGGAGAAGGCGAAAAAATACCTCATTTTCCGCGACGAGCTGCGCACGCTGGAGATCTCCGTGTGGCTGGAAAATCTGGACAAGATCAAGACCGACTCCATCAAGCTCAACACCGACTACGCGTTGGCCCGGCAGGAGCTGGAGCGCGCAAACGCCGCTATGGATGAGCTTTACGCCGCCTCCGAGCAGTTTGCCGAACGGACCCGCGCGAACGATATGGAGCAGGAGCATCTGCGCGCCGAGAACGCTGAGCTGGACGCAAAGCGCAGCGAGCAGGAGTCTGCGGTCGCCGTGCTGCGCACGGGCATCGAGCATGACCGTGAGAACATCGAGCGCGTGGAGAATGATCTGCGCGACCAGTCGGGCCGCGCGGAAAATCTGAGCGCGCAGATCGCCGCGAAGCGCGAGCGCATCGAGGAGCTTGCCGCGCAGGCGGCGCAGGTCGAGGAGGAGCTTACCTCCTTCCTCGCGCGGGCGGAGGAGCTTGCCCGCAGCGCCGGCGAGGCCGACGGCGAGGTCGAGGCCTTGCGGGCGAAGGAGGCGCTGGCGGTTTCCGCCGCAGCGGACGGCCGCGCGGACGTGAGCGCGCTCAACGCCGGGCTTGCCGAAATGGCAGAGCGCAGGGCCGCGCTCGAGACGGAGGCCGAGACTGTGGACGGTCAGCTGACCGAAAAGCGCAAGGCCGCGTCCGCGTCCCGCCGCGCCCTTGAAGAGGCGCAGGAGGAGGCCGACGCCGTGCGCAACGTCATCTCCGGACACACCCTCAAGATGGAGGGGCGCGTGAAGCGCGAGGAGACGTCGCGGCAGAGAAGCATCGACCTCACGATGGAAAAGAACAATCTTGACTCCCGCATTCGTCTGCTCAGCGAGATGGAAAAGGAGTACGAGGGCTTTAATAAGGCGGTTCGGCTCATCATGCAGGCGGCGGAGAAGAACGCTCTGCGCGGCGTACACGGACCAGTCGCGAACCTGATGACGACCGACAAACGCTATGCCGTCGCCGTCGAGATCGCGCTCGGCGCAGGAATGCAGAATGTAGTCGTGGATCGCGAGGAGGACGCCAAAAGCGCCATCAACTTCTTAAAACAGCGCGACGGCGGGCGCGCGACCTTTCTGCCGCTGACCGCTATCCGCGGCGACGTGCTGCGCGAGGTCGGCGTCGAGCGCGAGTACGGCTACGTCGGCATTGCGTCGCAGTTGGTGCAGTTCGACAAAAAATATACGGAAATTTTCAACAATCTGCTCGGCCGGACCGTCGTGGTCGAGGATATGGACTGCGGCATCGCCATCGCGAGGAAGTACAATAACCGGTTCCGCATCGTCACGCTCGACGGGCAGGTATTGAACCGCGGCGGCAGCATGACCGGCGGTTCGGTGAGCCGCAGCGCGGGTATTCTCAGCCGCGCAAATGAACTCAAGGAGCTGACTGCAAAGCAAAAGTCCTTAACAGAAAAGCTCGACGCCGCACGCCGCGAGGAGGACGAGGCCAAGCGCGATCTGACCGCTGCGCAGTACGAGCTGGACGTCGCGCGCGAGCAGCAGCGCGGCGCGGAGGACGCAGTGCTCCGCCTGACGGGGGAGAAAAAGCAGTACGATATGCTGCTTGAATCGCTCCGCGGGCGCGAGAGCGATATTGCCGCAGAGCTGGAGACCATCGCCGCGCGCACGGCGGAGATGAAGAAGGCCATCGCCGCGCGCGAGGAGGAGATCCAAAAGCACGAAGCCGAGGCCGCACAGTGCCGCGCGGCCTGTGAGGAAAAGCTGGCGGGGCAGAGCGAATTGCAGCGCGACAGCGCGCACCTCGGCGATGAGATCGCCGGACGCAGGAGCGTGCTTGCGGGTTTCACCGCCGAACGGGAAACGACCGAGCGCGCCCTCGGAGACTTGGAGGAGCTGTCGCAGCAGATGCGCGGCGACGAGGACGGACGCCGCGCGCTCATCGAGGATTATCGCGCGAAGATCGCGTCCGCGGAGGCGGAGATCGCGCGGCACGACACGGTGACCGCCGCGCTGCGCGCCGACGCCGAGAAGCTCAAAGCGCAGCTCGCAGAGCTGGTGGAGGCCAAGCTGGCGATCGAGGCCGAGCGCGGCGCGAACGACCGCCGCAGCCGCGAGTGCAACGATCTGGTCATTCAGACGCAGCTTTCGGTCAGCAAGCTCGAACAGAAGCGCGCCGCAGCCGCGATGGAGGAGAAGCAGATCCTCGATAAGCTGTGGGAGAGCTATGAGCTGTCCCACTCCGCGGCGCAGGAGCAGCGTATCGAGCTCGAGAGCGTTCCCAAGGCGAGCCGCCGCATCAATGAACTGAAGCGCGAGATCAACGGCCTCGGCAGCGTCAACGTCGGCGCGATTGAGGAATTTGACCGCGTGAACACGCGCTATACCTACCTCACCGACCAGCGCGACGACGTGGAAAAGGCCAAGGAGGAGCTGCTGGGCGTCATCGAGAGCATCACGGGCGAAATGACGGCTATCTTCAAGGAGCAGTTCGCCCTTATTCGCGAGAGCTTTCAGGAGACCTTCCTCGAGCTTTTCGGCGGCGGCAAGGCTACGCTGGAGCTGGAGGACGAGAACGCCGTGCTCGACTGCGGCATCGAGATCAAGGTGCAGCCGCCGGGCAAGGCGCTCAAGACGCTCTCGCTGCTCTCCGGCGGCGAGAAGGCGTTCGTCGCCATCGCGCTCTACTTCGCTATTTTGAAGATCCACCCCACGCCGTTCTGCGTGATGGACGAGATCGAGGCGGCGCTTGACGAGCCGAACGTTATCCGCGTGGCGCACTACATGAGAAGGATCTGCGACAAGACGCAGTTCATCGTCATCACCCACCGCCGCGGCACGATGGAGGCCGCCGACGTGCTCTACGG
>CAVKBJ010000038.1:0-4416 GCA_963654505.1 Lachnospiraceae bacterium | reverse complement strand
GATCATAACTGCGGCAAAGACGCCGGCCTTTGGAATAATGAAGCTCTCGATCCACGCCGAGACCGGGCCGTTCATAATGAACAGGCACGAGATCTGGACCAGCAGCATCGCTATGCAGGACAGCACTAAAACGGACAGACAGACGACGTAGACGGCATCAAGGATCTTACAGAATTCTTTCATGGTGATCCCTCCTTAAGTGTAAGCAAGCGGCAGGATGCCGAGGGCAATCAGCACGCCTACAATGGTGATCGGGATGACGTAATGCAGGATCAAAGGAACGAAGATCTTGCCGACGTCCTTTACGTCAGCCAAGCTGCACGCAACGAAGATGGGGGGAGAACTGGGAGGAGATGCTCCTTCCGTGGAGACCCAGACCAGAGTGGCTGCCACGGCTGCCGCCGGATTGCAGCCCACGCCGTACAGAGCGGTGAAGGCAACTACGCCCGTGGCCATGACGGTGGCCACGCCGCCCAAAGGACCGCCAACCAGAACCACCATGATGCCCACGACGAGCACCATAACGACCTTGGGCAGAGACAGGGAAGCGAGCAGGGCGGTCAGATCCGCGCCGAAGCCGACGCCGGAGAGAACTTTGCTGCCGGCGATGGCAAACAGAAATACGCCGCCGACGCCAAGGAAGTTGGACTCCGATTCCTTGAGCATCTGGACCCAGCCGCCGACGCTGTGAGGAAGACGTTTCCAGCCCTCGATGATGGCGATGATGGTCATGAGGATGGGCACCCACAGAATGATGCTGATAGAGTCGACGCCGTCGGGGCCGTAGGAAGCGACGTTCTCCAAAACGCCGGACAGCGGGCTGAGGGTGAGGATCAGCGGAATGGCGATGCTGACGAACATCAGCAGCGACGTCCAGTTTTTCTTCAGGGACTCTCCCAAAGGCGCGATCTGCTCCTTGGGGATGCGCTGGATGTGATAGTGCCCCACGTAGTAGCGGACGATGAGCATGCGATAGAGGACGCACCAGCCGCCCGCGCTGAGCATGGTGAAGTAGAAAGTATCAATGGACACCAGCGGGGCGACCTCGGGCAGCGCCAGCATCAGGAACATGATGGAGGCGGCGGGGAAGGACTGGCCCGAGCCGGCGTTGCCGGCGGTGATGGTGGCGGCCGTTTCCTTCGGTCAACCGGAGCTCTTCATCCACGGAATGGTAAAGCTGCCGACGGTGGCCGCGTTGGCGGTGGAGTTGCCGGCGACCAGACCGAGCAGACCGCTGGCCAAAACCGCCACATAGCCCGGGCCGCCTTTGACGCCGCCGATCAGGGAGTTGAGAATTTCAATCAGCTTGCCGATGATGCCCGTTCTGGACATGATGACCGACATGAAGACGAACATCATCGTGGCGACAAACATTTCGTCCGTGGCCGCGCCGTAAAAGGATGTCGCTACGATCGAAACGTAGTTGTCAAGACCGCCGAAGAAAGCTGTGACGAAGAAGCCGAGTATCATGGCCTCTGTGATGGATCGATTGATGACCGTGCTCCATACGATTATGACGGCAAGGTATACGACAAACGCCCATACGCCTATTCCAATACTCATATCAGAACGTTCCCTTCTTTCTGTATTTTATTTCTTCTTTCAATAGAGCCAGGTGCAGCCGTGATTTACGCATTTGACCGCGGCGCGGTACGCGCCGAGCACGCCGTGCGCGGGATGGTCGGGGAGCTTGACGCTCCGCAGGCGCTCCGCAAGCTCCTCGTCGCTGACCTCGAGGTGGATGGTGTGCTTGTCGATGTCGATCTCGATCATGTCGCCGTTACGCACGGCGGCGATGGGGCCGCCGTCCCACGCCTCGGGGGCGACGTGGCCGATGCAGGGGCCGCGCGTCGCGCCGGAGTAGCGTCCGTCGGTGACCATGGCGCAGCTCGTGTGCAGTCCCATGCCGACGAGCATCGCGGCGGGAATGGACATCTCGCGCATTCCGGGGCCGCCCTTGGGGCCTTCATAGCGGATGACGAGCACGTCGCCCGCCTTGACGGATCTGTTGGTCATCGCCTCGCGCAGCTCCTCCTCGGAGTCGAAGCAGACCGCAGGACCGCGGTGGTGGAACATCTCGGGCACCACGCCGCTTTTCTTCACGATGCAGCCGTCCGGCGCAAGGTTGCCGTGCAGCACGGCGAAGCAGCCGTCGGGATAGAGCGGATCATCGACCGTGTGAATGATCTCCGGATCGACCCTGCGGCAGAAGCGGTCAAGGAATTCGCCGACCGTGCCGCCCATCGCCATACGCGCCGAGCGGTCGAGGTGGGACTCGATGGCTTTCATCGTCGCGCCCACGCCGCCGGCCTTGTAGTAGTCGTACATATTGAATTTCGAGGACGGCTTGAACTTCGCGATGCAGGGCACGTCGCGCTGGATCTCGTCGAAGGCGGTCAGGTCCATCGGAATGCCAATCACCCGCGCGAGCGCGCAGATATGGAGCTGGGCGTTGGTCGAGCCGCCGGTCGCAGCGACGTGGCGCAGACCGTTTTTGAGGCTCGCCTCGGTCACGATGTCGGAGAAGCGCAAGCCCTCCTTCGTGAGCGCGACGACGCGCTCGCCAACATCGCGCGCCTGCTTGTACTTGGCGGACGAGCAGAAAAGCATGGTCGTGCTGTCGATAGGGCACAGGCCGATGACCTCGGCGAAGACGCCCATCGTGTTCGCTGTGCCGTACATCGAGCAGGTGCCGCAGGAGAAGCAGATGTTCTCGCGGTAGCGCGTGAAGGTCTCCTCGCTGATGGCGTCGATGTTGCGCTGGCCGATGGACTCCTTGAGGTCGGGCGTGACGTAGGTGCCCTCGTCCGCCTCGTAGGGCAGCATACTGCCCGCCGTGAGGAACATACAGGGCTTATTGAGCGACGCGGCGGCCATGAGCATACCGGGCACGATCTTGTCACAGGAGCACAGGAACACAAGGCCGTCGAAGCCGTGGGCGTTCGCCATCGCTTCGATGCTGCCGGCGATCAGATCGCGCGAGGGCAGGATGCAGTGCATTCCTTCGCCCTGCGCCATGCCGTCGCAGGGGGCGGGCACGTTGAACTCGGCCGGCGTGCCGCCGGCGGCCCAGATGCCCTCCTTGACGTAGCCGACCAGCTCCTTGAAAGCGCGGTGGCCGGGGTTGACGTCCGTGTAGGAGTTGACGATGCCGATGACCGGCTTCTCAAGATCCTTGGTGCGGTAGCCGCAGGAGTTCATCAAGCCGACGTAGTACGCCTCCTGCGGGTTTGAGGGGGTGCGGTTTCCTTTCCAGTTTTCCATGCTGCTTTCCTCCATTCCTCGGGGCTGCTGAGCAAAGCAGACGCCCGATAGTGATAGAATATGACCAAATATTCGTTATTTTTTTCGCAGTTTTTATATTAGTTGACTTGCGCGAAAAAGTAAAACAGAAGAATTTTGACTTTCAACAAGTTTTTTCTTGTCAAAAAGAAAAAGCCGTGCTATGCTGAATCCGAAAGGCGGTGGGCTTTGTGACAAACAGTGAACGGCTTTTTCTCCTGCTGGCGGACGAGCTTCATTTCTGCCGCGCGGCGGAAAAGGCGTATATCAGTCAGCAATGCCTGAGCGACCATATCAAGCGGCTTGAGGAGCAGTACGGCACACCGCTGTTTTTTCGCAAGCCGTCGATCGCGCTCACGCCGGCGGGGGAGAGTGTGCAGCGCACGCTGCTGATGGTCCGCCAGCTGGAGCAGGGGCTTGCGCTTGAGCTTGAGGAGATCGAAAACGGCGACCGCGGCACCCTGCGCATCGGCATGAACTACACCCGCGCAAGGCTGATCTTTCCGACCTTTTTCGCGCGCTATCATCCACGTTATCCGAACGTGCACATCGAGCCAATCATGGAGGAAACGCGCGTTATGCAGGAGCTGCTCGCGCGCGGCGAGCTGGATTGCTTTTTGGGCGTGAACGCGCAGCTCGCCGAGCCGATGGCGGCTCTGCCGCTGACAAAGGAACGCATCTTTCTGGTGGCCTCCGGCGATTTTCTGCGTCGGCGGATCGGCCTGACGCCGGAGCAGATCGCCTCCGGCGGGGCGGAGCTTGCGCCGAGACAGCTGGAGGGTCTGCCCTTTATCATGAACCGGACGGTCAGCACGACCTATCAGCTCGTGGAGCAGTATCTGCGCGGACAGGGGGTAACGGTGAACAACATCTTCTCCGTCAGCGATTACAGTATCACCGAGCAGGTCAGCCGACAGGGACACGCCGCGTTCTTCTGCCCGCAGATGATCCTGTCGTTCACGCTCTCCGGCAATCAGTTTGCCCCCGAGCCGCAGCGGCTTTTCGCCCTGCCGGTGCAGGGACTTCTCGGCGAACTCGACAGTTCGCTGGTCTATAACGGCAGAGCTTACCGTCCCAAATACACCGAGGATGCTTTCCTGCTGATCCGCGTCATCGCGCAGGACTGCATGGAGC
>CAVKBJ010000037.1:0-13078 GCA_963654505.1 Lachnospiraceae bacterium | reverse complement strand
TAGTCGATGTCGGCGCGGATGGTCTGCAGGGGAATGGTGCCCTCGTGATAGTGCTCAACGCCCGCGATCTCGCGGCCGCCGAGACGACCCGTGCAGCAGCACTTGATGCCCTTGGCGCCGGCTCGCATGGCGCGGCCCATCGCGTTCTTCATCGCGCGGCGGTGAGAAATACGCTTTTCAAGCTGCTGGGCGATGTTCTCAGCGACGAGCTGAGCGTCCATGTCGGGAGAACGGACCTCAACGATGTTGAGCTTGACCTTCTTGCCGATCATGGCTTCGACCGCGGCGCGGAGCTTCTCGACCTCAGTGCCGTCCTTGCCGATGACCATACCCGGACGCGCGCAGTGCACGAACAGTGTGACAACGTCGTTGCTGCGCTCGATCTCGATCTTCGGAACGCCCGCGCCGTACAGGGTCTTCTTGAGGAACTTGCGGATCTTGTAATCTTCAACGATCAGGTCGCCGACCTTCTCGTCCTTGGCATACCAACGGGAGTCCCAGTCTTTGATGACGCCAACGCGCATGCCGTGGGGATTAACTTTCTGTCCCATAAAACTGTCTCCTCCCTTTATTCCTTCTCCGCCACGGCGAGCGTGACGTGAGAGGTGCGCTTGTTGATGCGATAGCCGCGGCCCTTGCTGGCGGGGATCATACGCTTGAGGATCGGGCCGCCGGTGGCGTAGACTTCGCTGACGTAGAGCTTGCCGGTATCCATGCTGAAGTTGTTCTCAGCGTTGGCAACAGCGCTCTTGAGCAGCTTGATGAGGGGTTCGGACGCAGACTTGGGGGTCTGCATCAGAATCGCCATGGCCGTGCCGACATCCTTGCCGCGGATCAGATCGCAGACGATCTGGACCTTGCGCGGAGAGATGCGGACATATCTCAGATAAGCTTTAGCTTCCATATTCTGCATCCTCCTTCTTACGCTTTCTTGGCATGGCCGCGGAAGGTACGGGTGGGCGCAAACTCGCCGAGCTTGTGGCCGACCATATCCTCCTGAACATAAACGGGAACGTGCTTGCGGCCGTCGTAGACCGCGATAGTGTGACCAACGAAGGAGGGGAAGATCGTGGAGCTGCGGCTCCAGGTCTTGAGAACCTTTTTCTCGCCGGTCTTGTTCATTTCTTCGACTCGCTTGATGAGCTCAGGGGCAACAAACGGGCCTTTTTTAATGCTTCTGCTCATTGTTTCTTTGCCTCCTTACTTCTCATCACGACGCTTGACGATGAACTTGTTCGTCGGGTTCTTCTTGGAGCGCGTCTTATAGCCCATCGCAGGCTTGCCCCAGGGAGTGACAGGGCCGGGACGTCCGACAGGCGCCTTGCCCTCGCCGCCGCCGTGGGGGTGGTCGCAAGGGTTCATGACGGAACCTCGGACGGTCGGACGCCAGCCCATGTGGCGCTTGCGGCCGGCCTTACCGATCTGAATGTTCTCGTGGTCGAGATTGCCGACCTGACCGATGCAGGCAGTGCAGTTGGTGCGGACGATGCGCACCTCACCGGAGGGCATACGGATCTGCGCGTCGCCGCCTTCCTTCGCCATCAGCTGCGCGGCAGCGCCGGCGGAGCGGACGAGCTGGGCGCCCTTGCCGGGGTGCATCTCGATGTTGTGGATGACCGTACCGACAGGGATATTGGCGATGGGCAGGCAGTTGCCGGGCTTGATATCGGCGGAAGCGGATGAGATGATCTTGTCTCCGGCGGCAAGGCCGACGGGAGCGATCACGTAGCGGCGCTCGCCGTCCTCATACTCGACAAGGGCGATGTTGGCGCTACGGTTGGGGTCATACTCCATGCGCAGGACGGTCGCGAACATATCGGTCTTGTCGCGCTTGAAGTCGATGATGCGGTACTTCTGCTTGTTGCCGCCGCCGTGATGGCGGACGGTGATGCGGCCATAGCTGTTGCGGCCCGCGTTCTTCTTGAGAACCTCGGTCAGCTTGCGCTCGGGCTTGGCCTTCTTGTCGATCCCCTCGAAGGCGGACACGGTCATGTGACGGCGGGAGGGGGTAGTGGGCTTATAAGTCTTGATAGCCATTGTTCATTTTCCTCCTTACACCATGCCCTCGAACATCTCGATGGTCTTGGAATCTGCCGTCAGCTGGACGTAAGCCTTTTTCCAGCTGCGGGTGGTGCCGGGACGGCCTGCGCCCATGCGCTTGGCCTTGCCGGAAACGTTGATCGTGTTGACCTTGGCGACCTTGACGCCGAAGATCTGCTCGACCGCGTTCTTGATCTCGATCTTGCCGGCGTCCCTGGCGACCTCAAAGACATACTTCTTGTCTGCGACGGAGGCCATGGAGCGTTCGGTAATGATCGGACGAATGACGATATCGTAAACGTTAGCCATTATGCGAACACCTCCTCGATCACTGCGAGGGCATCCTTGTCGATGACCAGAGTCTTTGCGTTGAGCAGGTCATAGACGTTGATGAGCTTTGCAGGGCTGGTGACGACGCCCGGAATGTTGCGGGCGCTCTTGACGACGGTGTCGTTGACCTCGGGGGTCACAACGACGGACTTGCCCTCAGCCTTGACGGCATTCAGGAAGTTCTTGAAGCTCTTGGTCTTGATCTCGCTCATCGCGATCTTATCGACGACGACGATCTCGCCATCCTTCGCCTTGGAGGACAGAACGGACTTGAGCGCGAGACGCTTGACCTTCTTGTTGAGCACGTAACTGTAGGTGCGGGGCTTGGGGGCAAACGCAATGCCGCCGTGCGTCCACTGCGGGGAGCGGGTGCTGCCCTGACGGGCGCGGCCGGTACCCTTCTGACGCCACGGCTTGCGGCCGCCGCCGGAAACCTCAGCACGGGTCAGAGCGCTCTGGGTGCCCTGACGGCAGTTGGCAAGGTGATTTTTCACGACTTCGTGGACAACGCTCATGTTCGGCTCGATGCCGAAGATCGCGTCGCTCAGCTCCACGGTACCGACTTCAGCGCCGGTCATGCTGACAACTTTAATCGTAGACATTCTCTAAGCACTCCTTTCCTTATTTCGTTCTGGCGGAAGCCTTCTGCGGGTTGCGGCCGGAAGCCTTCTGCGGGTTGCTGCTGATGCCGGCGCCCGCCTGCTTGATCTTGTGGACCTTGACCGTGTTCTTCACGGTGACGAGGCTGTACTTTGGGCCGGGAATGGCGCCGCGGACGACGAGCATATTCAGCTCCGGATCGACCTTGACGACCTCAAGGTTCTGGATGGTGACGGTCTCGCCGCCCATCTGGCCAGGGCCGCCGGTGCCCTTGAAGATACGGCTGGGATCAGTGCCCGAGCCGCGGGAACCGACGTGACGGTGGACGGGGCCGCCGCCGTGGGTCTTGCGCTGGATGGCAAAGCCGCAGCGCTTGACGACGCCCTCGTAGCCGTGGCCCTTGCTGGTGCCGGTCACGTCAACGAAATCGCCGACCTTGAACATATCGGCCTTGATGACGGCGCCGAACTCCAGCTCGCTGCCATTGTCGAGGTTGAACTCGCGCAGGTACTTCTTGGGGGAAACGCCGGCCTTGTTGAGATGGCCGACTTCAGGCTTGGACAGCTTCTTTTCAGCCACGTCCTCAAAGCCCAGCTGAACAGCCTCATAACCATCCTTTTCGGTGGTCTTCTTCTGCGTAACGACACAGGGGCCCGCTTCGATCACGGTGACCGGGATCACATGGCCGTTTTCGTCGAAGATCTGAGACATGCCAACTTTTTTGCCGATGATTGCTTTCATGTATGATCCTCCTACAGGTTATTGGTCGGCTTAGTTGCGGTTTTGTCCGCATTGCTCTGCCGACATGACCCCGTTCATCTCACGCAAGTCGATGAACGATTGGGTAGAGCAACAGATTTGGTAAAGGGTTTTGCGGAAAGGTGATTTTTTCGTCAGGCGAAGCACGCCGCCGCAGACAGTATCGGGCATACGGCAAGGCGGCGGAACGAAGCACGGCGGAAAAATCAGAGCTTGATCTCGATCTCCACGCCGGCGGGCAGCTCAAGCCCCATCAGGGCCTCGACCGTCTTGGGAGTGGAATTGGTGATGTCGATCAGGCGCTTGTGGGTGCGGCGCTCGAACTGCTCGCGGGAATCCTTATACTTATGAACAGCGCGCAGAATGGTGACGATCTCTCTCTTGGTGGGCAGAGGGATGGGGCCGGACACGGTTGCGCCGGTGCGCTTGGCGGTCTCGACGATCTTCTCTGCGCTCTGGTCGATGACCTGATGGTCATAGGCCTTGAGGCGAATGCGAATCATTTCTTTTGCCATTTTCGGTTTCTCCTTCATTGTTGTACGGTTTTTACTGGTTGTCGAAGCCGTACGGTGAGATTTTTTCTTATACGCTTATCCGTGCGTATCATTCCGGCTCAGTAAAAAACCGGCACGAATAAACGGCCGGTCCACACATGGCGCAGCGATCTACGCAACGTACAGATACTCATCTCAGCCGCCCGATTCTCGGACATACTCCCCGGAAGTTACCTCAAAAGAACTGAGCAATCTCCCGGTTCATCGCAGTTTTGCCAGCGTTTGGGCAGGATGCTCCCGCTCGCGGACCTGCCTATCATACAAGATACCAGCGCTGATGTCAAGCATATTTTTGAATTTTTCTGAGAAAATTTCAAAGAAATTTTGGCTGTTCCGCCATACGGTCATACTTCCCCGCCGCGCAGGCATAGAATAGGCCGAAACAGGCTTTTGAGGGGGAATTTTTATGGCGATGGCATGGCTCTGGACAGGGATGGCGGTCGTTTCGCTCGTCTTCGGCGTGCTGACCGGGAGCGTCGGCCAGCTTGGAAACGCTGCGCTTGAGGGCGCGGCCGCCGCGGTGGAGCTGTGCGTGGCGATGGCAGGCGTCATGTGCCTTTGGACGGGCGTGATGGAGGTCATGGATCAGTGCGGGCTTTCCGCCGCGCTCGCGCGGCTGTTCCGCCCGCTGCTGCGGCGGCTGCTGCCGAACGCCAGCCGCGATCCCGAGACGCTCGCGGCCATCTCTGCCAATCTCTCCGCCGATCTGCTCGGCCTCGGCAATGCGGCGACGCCGCTTGGCATCCGCGCCGCAAAACGCATGGCGCGCGGCTGCGGGGGCGTCGCCTCCGACGAGCTGTGCCTGCTTGTGGTGCTCAACTCCGCGTCCATCCAGCTCCTGCCGACGACCGTGGCGGGCGTGCGCAGCGCGCTCGGCAGCGCCGATCCGTTCGACATCCTGCCTGCCGTGTGGCTCGCCTCCCTGCTCTCCGTCCTCATGGGGCTTGCCGCCGCGAAGCTGCTCGCGCGCGTGTGGAGGGGGTGACTGCGTGCCGCTCTCCGAGCTGGTCGTTCCGGTGCTGCTGTGCTTCACCGCCTGCTACGCGCTGGGAAAGCGGGTGGACGTTTACAGCGCGCTGACCCGCGGTGCAGAGGAGGGTCTGAACGTACTCGTTCATATCCTTCCCTCGCTCATCGCGCTGCTGACGGCGGTCTATATGCTCCGCGCGTCGGGCGCGATGGAGTACCTCGGTGCGCTGCTCGCGCCCGTGCTCAAAAGGGCCGGCATCCCGCCGGAGGTCGCGCCGCTTCTTTTTATCCGCCCCATCTCCGGCAGCGGAGCGCTGGCGGTCGGCAGCGAGCTGATAGCGGCCTACGGCCCCGACAGCTACGTCGGCCGCGTGACGGCGGTGATGCTGGGATCGAGCGAAACCACCTTCTACACCATCGCCGTCTACTTCGGCTCGGTCGGCATCGTGAAAACGCGCTATACCATTCCCGCCTCGCTCTGCGCGGACGCGGTGATGTTCGTCACCTCCGCCGCCGCGGTGCGGCTGCTGATGGGGTAAGCGGCAAACCGCAAACATAAAACAGACGCCTGAGCAAAAGCTCAGGCGTCTGTTTTACATCTTTTTATGCCTTGCGGAACCGCGCGAGGAAGTCCCTCGTCTCCTGCCACTGCGGGTCGCCGAAAAGCGCCGCCGGCTCGCCCTGCTCGCAGATGACGCCCTGGTGCATGAACACCGCGCGGCTGCTTACGTCGCGCGCGAAGGCCATCTCATGCGTCACAACGAGCATGGTCATGCCGTCGTTCGCAAGCGTCTGCATGACGGAGAGTACCTCGCCCACCATTTCAGGATCGAGCGCGCTCGTCGGCTCGTCGAAGAGCAGCACCTCGGGATCCATCGCCAGCGCGCGGGCGATGGCTACGCGCTGCTTCTGTCCGCCGGAGAGCTGACGCGGCTTGGCGTTGACATAGGGCGCCATGCCCACCTTCTCGAGATACCGCATTGCCTGCGCCTGCGCGTCCGCCTTGCCGCGGCCGAGAACCTTCGCCTGACCGATCACGCAGTTTTCCAGCACGGTCATGTTGTTGAACAGGTTGAACGACTGAAACACCATGCCCACATGGGAGCGGTACTCTGCGGCGTTCACGCCGCGCCCCGCGACGTTCGTTCCGTGATAGAGGATCTCGCCGCCCGTCGGCGTTTCCAGAAGATTGATGCAGCGCAGCAGCGTTGATTTGCCGCTGCCGGACGCGCCGATCACGGAGATCACGTCGCCCGCGTCCACGGTGAAGTCAATGTCGCGCAGTACCTCGTGCGAGCCGAAGGACTTGCCGAGGTGGCGCACCTCTAAAATATGCTCACTCATGTCAGCGATCTCCTCTCGTCCGTCCGTGCTTGAGCTCCTGCCGGACGCGCTCGCGGTATTCGCGGCTCTGCTCGTCGAACGGCGTGCCCCGGTCGGGGTGGTTGTATGTGCCCGCGGACATCGTCAGCGCGTCCACCTGCACCAGCTCGTAGTTGTCAGGCCCGTCGAGCAGCTTTTCCAGCAGCCGCAGCAGGAACGAGGCGATGAGCGTCAGCGTCAGGTAGCCGACCATCTCAATGACCGCCGACGGGAAATACATATTGTTCACGCCCACGATGTAGCGGTGCTGCGCGAAAAATTCCGTAAAGCCGATAATAAACATCACCGAGGTGTCCTTGATGTTGATGATGTAGTTGTTGCCGATCTGCGGGATGATGTTGCGCAGCGCCTGCGGCATGATGACGTAGAGCATCGTCTGCACGTGCGTCATGCCGATCGCCTTCGCGCCCTCGGTCTGTCCGGGGTCGATGGAGATGATGCCGCCGCGCACGGACTCCGCCATATACGCGCCCGTGTTCACGGAAACAATCAGGATCGCCGCGGCCCAGATGCTGTTAAATCGCACGGCGTTGTTCGTGAAATACGGCAGGCCGTAGTAGACGAACACCGCCTGGAGCACCATCGGCGTACCGCGGAACACCTCCACGTAGACGCGGATGATCACGCGCAGGAGCTTGAGAAAAAAGCGCTTGAGCGGCGGGTCGTTCTTCGTATAGGGGATCGTATTGAGCACGCCGCACACAAGGCCGATCATACAGCCGATGAGCGTGGCGATGAGCGCGAGGACGAGCGTATTGACGATGCCGCTCCAGTACATTCCGCCGTATTTATCCCACAGCTGAACGACATCCTGCGCGAGCTTGGCGAGCTTATCCATAGGGCAGTTTCCTTTCCGTGCGGAGGGTGGCGTTCTTTACCGCCCTCCGTTTGTGTTTCTCAGACCTCGGGCTGAATGGCGATCGCCTCGTCCATGAGGGCGTTGAAGTCATCCTCGCTCATGGTCGAGAGCACGGCGTTGATGGCGTCGAAAAGCTCGGTGTTGCCCTTCTTCACGGCAATGCCAATGTTCACGTTCTCGGCGCGCTCCTCCTCGCTGGCGAACTGGAAGTCGCCGTCCGTACCGGAGAAGTTGAGCACGACCAGATCGTCGTTCTTCTGCGCCGCGCCGGTCGCCGTGGGCAGGTCGGTGCAGACGAAGTCCACCGAGCCGGTCTCCAGCGCCATGATCATCGCGGGCGCGTTGTCCGCGGGAGCGAGCAGCTCGGCGTCGGGGATCTGCGGCAGGCAGGAGTCATACCAGATCGTGCCGGACTGCGAGGTGCACTTGCCGCCGGCAAGGTCGGCAATGGAGGTCGCGGAGGCGTAGGGGCTGTCCTTGGTCGTCAGCACAACGATGGTCGCGTAGTAGTACGGACCGGCCATATCCACTTCCTTCATGCGCTCGGCGGTCATGGACTGACCGGCGATGTTCGCGTCCATCGTGCCAGCCTGCACGGCGGGGGTCAGAGAGCCCCACTCGCTCGACACGATCTCCAACTCCCAGCCGTTCGCCTCGGCGATCTTCCTGGCGATCATCACGTCGTAGCCGTTGGCATACGCGCCCGGCACGTTGGAAATGGCCACGGCGCCGTTGGAGTCGTCCGTCTGCGTCCAGTTGTAGGGCGCGTAGGCGCACTCCATGCCGACGGTGAAAACGCCGTCCTCGCCCACGCCGGAGGCGACGGTGTCGGTACTGCCCTGCTCGGACGTGGTATCGGTATCATCGGTCGTGGTCTTGCTGCCGCAGGCGGTCAGGGCAAAGAGCATTGCGAGCGCCAGGCAGAATATTGAAAGTCTTCTCATGTTCATGTTGTTCACCTTTCCTTATCTTGGGTCGTTTTGATGGTTTTTCTATTATCGTCCCGCGGATGGTGCACCGTCCGCGCGGCAAACAAATAAAAAAGCGGAGCGCCCTTGCAAGCGCTCCGCGAAAACGGCAAACCGAACGGGAAATGGACTCCCCGCGACCGTCTTTCCAACATAGCGCTTCACAAACGTTGTCTTTGTGACAGTCCGGCAGATGTTCTCGACCGGCCCAGCAGAGAAAATTCAGGCATCTTCACCGCTTCGGCGGCCTTCCCTTTCCCCCGCGGCCGCTGCCTAAAGCGTCTGCCGCACGGTACTGATGAAGCCCGCGCCTCTACTTGGATGTTGGGGAGATTATACCATGTGAAGCTTTGGTTTGTAAAGATAAGAAACTGTAAAAATATCAAAAAATTCGTGTCATTATTTGTGCTACAGTGCCAAATGTTTTGCCTCATCTCGGCCTCCCGGGCCGCAGGTCATCACAAGGTCAAACCGGAACCATTCGGCTCCGATTTGACCTTTTTACCGCTGCTCGCTCAACAGATTTTCCGTTGTCTCCGTCCAGCCCCGCCCGCTTTTTTCGTGCTCTGGGTCAAAAGCGGGGCAAAAAACATTTGAAATTTCCGTCCGCGTCTGCTAAAATACGCCTTGTAACGTGTGGCGTTTCTGCATAAATCCGGTTGCAGGAACACCGCGTATTTTTTATGGAAACGGGTGAGAGATGGAAAAATGACAGACAATCCTACAGGCAGGTCGTGTGGCAGAAATGCGTAAATCCAGACAGCTTCTGGCTTTACGCATTTCTTATTTTTATGAAAAGAAAGGTGAATTTTATGGACAACGGAAATCAGTTTTTGGGGACGGAGCGTATCGGAAAGCTCATGCGGCAGTACGCTGTCCCCTGTATTATCTCACTATTGGTAGGTGCGCTCTATAACATCGTTGACCAGATTTTTATTGCCAACGCGAGCTACCTCGGCTCCTACGGCAACGCGGCCAACACGGTCGTTTTTCCGCTGACGGTGGTGGCGCTCGCCATCGCCGTGTTCATCGGCGACGGCTGCTGTGCGTTTGTGAGTATTGCGCTGGGGCGGGGAGAGGCGGAGCAGGTCAGGCGCGGTGTCGGCAATGCCGTGGTACTCTGCGTGGTGAGCAGCCTCGTGCTGACGGCGGCCTACCTCATTTTCAGCGAGCCGATTCTCGCCCTGTTCGGCGGGACGGTCAACGAGGAAACGCACACATTCGCAAAGGAATACTTCTTCTATATTACGCTTGGCATCCCGTTTTATATGTTCGGTCAGGCGATGAACCCTGTGATCCGAGCGGACGGGAGTCCGAGGTTTGCCATGATCGCGACGTTGGCGGGCGCGATCGCCAACGTCATTCTCGACCCCATTTTTATCTTCGTGTTCCACTGGGGCATGATGGGCGCGGCGGTCGCCACGGTCATCGGGCAGGTGCTTACGGCGGTGCTCTCGATTTGGTATTTGCGGCGCATGAAGGTCGTTACACTGGAAAGGAGCAGCTTCCGCTTGGACGGAAAGCTGATCCCAAAGTTCCTCGTTCTGGGTCTTACCAGCTTCCTCGCGCAGCTCTCGCTGGTCGTTTCAATGGCGGCGGTGCAGAATATGTGTATGAAGTACGGCGCGAAAGACCCGATTTTCGGGCAGCCGGAGTATGCGCAGATCCCGCTTGCCGTGCTCGGCATCGTGATGAAGTTCTTCCAGATCGCCATTTCCATCGCCATCGGCATGGCGGCTGGCTGTATTCCGATTGCCGGATATAACATCGGCGCAAAGAAAAGAGATCGTGCTAAAGCGCTGTTTTCCCGTCTGCTGCTCTCGGAGCTGATCGTCGGTGTCGCCGCGCTGGTGATCGTGGAGGCATTTCCCCTGCAAATTGCCATGCTGTTCGGTGCGGCCAATGAGAGTGCCTATTACGCGGACTTCACCGTGAAGTGCTTCCGCGTTTACCTGTGCCTGATGCCGCTTGCCACGCTGAACAAAGGCACTTTCATCTATTTGCAGGCTTTGGGCAAGGCGTTCGCGTCCACCGCCGTATCCATGACGCGCGAGATCATCTTCGGCGTGTCGCTGCCCATTATTCTGCCGATTTTCTTCGGGCTGGACGGTCTCTTGTGGTCGTTCCCGGCAGCAGACATGCTGACCTTTATCATTGCGATTTTCTTCATCCGACAGACCTATCGTGAGCTTTCCGACACCACTCCCCAAAACGGGCCGAGGGAAAGCATTACAATGTCGCGCTCTCTCATGCTGTAAAGAAATTGGTTCGGCTGATCTATGCTTTGGAGAAATCCCAGCAGCCATATCGCAACGCTGCATAGCCTATTTTTCTATACGCTCAGTTGGACGTCCAACCGGACGTCTGCTTTGCTATGCCCTTTTTGAACCGCCCATATTTTTTCGCTGATTCACTCATTCCTGTCTTGACATCTAATAGTTAGTCTTTCGCCTGCTTCCGTGTCACCCGACGATATACGCCCACAGCGGCAGTGTCAGCATGGAGAGCAGCGTCGTGAACACCACGCAGCGCGTGGCGAACGGCGCGTCGCTGCCGTACTTTGCCGCGAAGATGGCGGCGGTCGCGCCCGCGGGCATACCGGTCATCAGCACGCTCACGCCGAGCGCGGTCGGCTCAAGCCGGAGCAGCAGTCCGACGCCGAGCGCCGCCGCGGGCAGGAGCACGAGCCGCAGCACGCTGAACGCCGCCGTGTCGCGGCTGCAAATGCTTTTGAGCGGCACGTCCACGAGGATCGTGCCGACGATGAACATGGTCAGCGCGGAGTTGCAATTGCCGATATACTTCACCGTATTGAGCACAACGGACGGGAGCTGCACCTGCGTCACCATGCAGAGCAGCCCGAGATAGATAGTGACAAGACATGGGTGCGTCAGCACGTTTTTGACGACCCTCCGCCTGTCCACCGTTTCCCCCGCGACGAAGTACGTCGTGCCGACCGACCACATCACGATGCGCATGGGAATGAGGAAGATGGAGGTGTAGAGCACGCCGACCTCGTTGTAGATGCCCTCGGCGATGGGATTGCCGAGAAAACCGCTCATCGGCACGATGGTGCAGTATTGCAGCACTTTCTTCTGCTGCGCCGGATAGCGGTCAAAGATGAATTTGTTCAGCGTCAGGCAGAGAAGCTGCATGACGACCGCGCTCCCCAGCAGCGCGGCACAGGCTTTGAGAATGTCCGCGTCGAAGTCGATGAGGCAGGACTTGAAAATATTGCAGGGAATGACGATGCTGATGCACAGGTCGGAGAGGCATTTCTTGCCGCCCTCGTCGATAACGCCCTTTTTCTTCAGCAGCGCGCCAATGAGCATCATCGCAAACAGCGTGAGCTGTAGGCTGCCCAGATCAAGAATACCCATACCGCAGCACAACCTCCTTTCAAAACGTGCCTTTCAGCCGGAGCATGGAACGGGAGGAGATTGCGTAAGCCCCCCCTTCAACGCTTCGGCTGAAAAGCAATATCCGCTCCAAGAGACACCTGTGTGTGGAAGTCGGAGCCGCGAAAAGGAGACCGCCGCTCCGAAATGGTCAGGCATTGCTTGGAATGATATTACTATACACCGGATTTTCATTCTTGTAAAACCGTTTGAATTGGTATAAGTTACAGGAAAAAGCTGTAAGGAGGCCGCCGCATGAACTTCGATTCTCTGGAATACTTCTCCGTCCTCGCTCGTGAGCGCAGCTTCACCCGCGCCGCCGAGCTGCTGCACATCACGCAGCAGTCGCTCTCGTCGCACGTTGCGGGGCTGGAAAAGGAGCTGAACTGTCAGCTTGTCGTGCGCCGTATCCCGCTGGAGCTGACCTTTGCCGGCGAGACCTTCCTGCGCTACGCGGAGGAGCTGCGCGTCGGCGTCGCGTTCACGCGCGGGCGCGCGGTCATGCCGCGCCTGATCGCCGCGTTCCAGCGGGAATACCCGAACGTGGAGGTCACGCTGGTCGAGGGCTCCAACGACGCGCTGCAAAAGCTGCTGACCGACGGCGACATCGACCTTGCCATCGCCGACTTTTCCAAGGCACCGCAGGAGGTCGAGCTGTGCGATTTTTACGACGAGCACGTCGTTCTCTGCCTGTCCGACGCGCTGACGGGCCGCTGCGGCATCGACCTCGCCGCGCACGAGGCGGCGCTGCGCGCGGGCGATCTGGGCTGCCTGCGGGACTGTCCGTTCGTCCTCGGCCACGCGGGCGACATCGGCGGGCGCATCGGGCGCGAGCTGCTGCGGCGCTCCGGCGTAAGGCCCATCGTCAAGGCGACCTCGGAGAACATCGAGACCCTGCTGGCGCTGTGCGAGCAGGGCATCGGCGCTTGCTTCAGTCCGGAAAACCTCATCCATACCGCGCTGAGCGAGGAGCAGATCGCGCGTCTGCATCTCCTGCACTTCGACAGCGGCGCGTCATATCCGATCCGCTTCGGCTTCATCAGGCGCTCCTACCAGTGGAGCGTCATCGAGGCGTTCATCCGCATCGCACAAGAAAGCATCTGACGGCGTTATCGTTCCACTTTCTAAGGGCTTGTCTGTAGATTGTTCTCCAAAAAGTCTGGCGGCACCTTGCTCAGCAGGCGCTCCGCCCGCTCGCAGCGGGCCTCCATCTCGACG
>CAVKBJ010000036.1:0-5602 GCA_963654505.1 Lachnospiraceae bacterium | reverse complement strand
GCAAGCAGGCTTGCGTATATCCCGCGGAGTGATTGAGTGATTTGGAAAAGAGGCTCAAGCCGATGGCTTGAGCCTCTTTTTTCGTTTTTTCTTGACGGGGCGCGCAAAAGCGGGTAAAATAACCCTGTCAGAGAACGATACCCCAAAAGGAGTTTTTGATATGGCAACGGAATTTATCGACAAGGCGCGCATCTCCGTTTCCGCCGGTAAGGGCGGCAACGGCGCGGTCGCGTTCCACCGCGAGAAATACATCGCCGCCGG
The DNA here is from genome assembly GCA_963654505.1 of Lachnospiraceae bacterium. GTDB lineage: Bacteria > Bacillota > Clostridia > Oscillospirales > Oscillospiraceae > Hominicoprocola. The sequence goes on along the minus strand of CAVKBJ010000036.1, from coordinate 5,341 downwards.
CGGTCCCGACGGCGGAGACGGCGGCAACGGCGGCGACATCGTTTTGCAGGTGGACGACAATATGTCCACGCTGATGGACTTCCGCTACAAGCGCAAATACACCGCCGAGAACGGCATGGACGGTCAGGGCAGCCGCAAGTTCGGCAAGAGCGGCAAGCCGCTCACCATCCGCGTGCCGCGCGGCACGCTCGTGCGCGATGCGGAGACGAACGAGATCATCAAGGATATGTCCTCGTCCGAGCCATACGTCCTCTGCCGCGGCGGCAAGGGCGGCTGGGGCAACTGTCACTTCGCCACGCCCACCCGTCAGGTACCGCGCTTTGCAAAGGCAGGCCTGCCCGGCGAGAGCCACGACGTCATTTTAGAGCTGAAGCTGCTCGCGGACGTGGGCCTCATCGGCTTCCCCAACGTCGGCAAATCGACGCTGCTCTCGGTCGTTTCCAAGGCGCGGCCGAAGATCGCCAACTACCACTTCACCACCCTCTTCCCCAACCTCGGCGTCGTGTACGTCGACGAGGGCGTGAGCTTCGTGATGGCGGACATTCCCGGCATCATCGAGGGCGCGGCGGACGGTGCTGGCCTCGGTCACGACTTCCTGCGCCACATCGACCGCTGCCGCCTGCTCGTTCATGTGGTCGATGTCTCGGGCAGCGAGGGGCGCGACCCGGTCGCGGACTTCGACGCCATCAACGCCGAGCTTTCGCAGTATTCCCCGGAGCTGGCAGCCCGCCCGCAGATCGTGGTGGCGAACAAGACCGACATCATGGAGGACGGGACGCTGCTCGAACGGCTGCGCGCGCACGTCGAGGAGGCGGGCTATCCCCTCTTCGCGCTCTCCACGGCGTCGCACAGCGGCACGCGCGAGCTGGTGCTGAAGATCGCGGAGAAGCTCTCTGCGCTCCCACCGGTGACGGTCTACGAGCCGGAGTACGTCCCGCGCCCGCCGAAGCTCGACACCTCCGCCCCGCTCAATATCACGGTGGAGGACAACACCTACCTCGTCGAGGGCCCGTGGCTTGAGCGGCTGATGGCGAACATCAACTTCTCCGACTACGAGAGCCGGATGTACTTCGACAAGATGCTGCGCGAGAGCGGCCTCTTTGCCCGCCTCGAGGAGATGGGCATTCAGGACGGCGACATCGTCAGCCTCTACAACCTCGAATTTGAATACCAGCACTAAGCGAAAGCGGCGCTCCGTTCCGGAGCGCCGCTTTTTTCACTTCGTATGGACGTTGATGAACTCCGCGCGCAGCTTGGAGTAGAGGATGGTCTGGCTGGAGTACAGCCCCCGATAGCCCGAGCAGACGTAGCTCACCGCGCACACGACCGCGTAGCACAGCAGCCCGTCCGCGCCAAAAAGCTCGATGCTGATAAGAAGCGAGGTGATGGGGCAGTTCGTCATGCCGCAGAACAGGCCCGTGACGCCGAGCGCCGCGGAAAAGCCCGCCGGCAGTCCCAGCAGCGCGCCCGCCGCACAGCCGAAGGTCGAGCCGACAAAGAGCGTGGGCACGATCTCGCCGCCCTTGAAGCCGCAGCCGAGCGTGACGGCGGTGAATACGATCTTGAGCGCGAACGCCTCCGGCTTCGCCGTGCCGCCGATGGCGGCGGCGATGATGTCCCCGCCCGCGCCGTTGTAGTCGCGGCAGCCGGCAAGCAGCGTCAGCGCGATCACGAGCCAGCCGCCGAGGAAGGCGCGCAGATAGTCGTTCTTTACCGCTTTGACCGCCAATCGCTCCGTGCGGTGGAGCGTTTCGCAAAAGAGGATGCTCACCAGCGCGCAGCCGAGCGCGAGCAACGCGGCGCGCAGGAGCGTCAGCGCGTCGATCGGCGGAGCGGCGACGGCGTAGCGCGTCGGCCCGATGCCGAAGCGCAGCGACACGGCGTAGGCCACCAGCGACGAGGTGAGGCAGGGAATGAGGCCGGAGTAGTACAGCACGCCGATGCTCACGACCTCGAGCGCGAAGAACACCGCCGCGAGCGGCGTGCCGAACAGCGCCGAAAAGAGCGCGCTCATGCCGCACAGCGTCGCAAGGCGGCAGTCCTTATCGTCCATGCGCAGGAGACTGCCGAGGTGCTCGCCCAGATCGCCGCCGATCTGCAGGGCCGCGCCCTCGCGTCCCGCGCTGCCGCCGGCAAGGTGTGTGAAAATGGTGGCGAAGAAGATCGCGGGCGCCAGCCGCAGCGGAATGCTCCGCCCCTGATGCACCGCCTCAAGCACGGCGTTCGTGCCGAGCCCCTCCACGCGCGTCGAGCGGTAGAGCGCCGCGATGGCGGGCCCGACGACGGGCAGCAGCCACAGCAGCACCGACTGCTCGCCGCGCAGCCACGTCGCGTACTCCACGCCCGCGTGGAACAGAGTGCCGACCACGCCGCCGACCGCTCCGATCATCGCGGCGGCAAGCAGCCATTTGGCCACTGTCCGCACGTAGAGCATCACATGATCAAAAAAAGCCTTCACCGACCGTATCCTGACCTCTCCGTTTTCTTAGCGCCCCCTTCACAGGGGCGCTCCGTGATAATCATACACGGGAGCGCGGAAAAGTCAAGCCCCTTTCCCTCAGCCGATGAACTGCTGCGTCCAGTAGTTTCCGTCCGCGACGTAGCCGACGCCGATCTTCGTGTAGGAGCTGCTCAGGATATTGGCGCGGTGGCCCTCGCTCGCCATCCAGCCGGCGACGACCGCGGCGGGCGTCGCGTAGCCCACGGCGATGTTCTCCCCCGCCGCGCGGTAGGAAAGGCCGAAGGCGCGGATCATCTCAAACGGCGTGCCGTAGGTGGGGCTGGTGTGGGAGAAATAGCGCCCGTCGTGCATATCCTGCGACTTGTAGCGCGCGACGCGGGAAAGCTCCCAGTCCTCCTCCAGCGCGGCAAGGCCGTACTTCGCGCGCTCAGCGTTCACCAGCCGGATGACCTCCTGCTCATAGGCGCGCACAGCCGCGTCCGTTTCGGGAATGGTCAGCACGTCGCCGGGGTAGATGAGATCCGGCTTTACGATCTGCGGGTTCGCGTCGATGATCTCGCTCGTGCCGACCTGATACTGCACGGCGAGCTTCCACATCGTGTCTCCGCTCCGCACGGTGTGCGAAGCGGCAAAGGTCGGGACGGTCATGGCAGCGGCAGCCGCAAGTGCCAGTGACAGGGAAAGCAGTTTTTTCATGGTAGGTTCTCCTTTTCGTGCTTTTTGAGGGAGCTTCTCCCTCCGTCCCTAATGGTTACATTTTGTAACCATTTTTGCAAGCCTAAGTATTTTCCAGTTTCGGCAGAAACAGGAAACGGCTCACTTCTTTTTCGCGCCGCGCTTTTCCGATTTCCCGCTCTGCCCTTCGAGCCTGCGGCGCAGCGGCTCAAGATCGTTCCTCTGCACGTCGTCCGCCACGTTTTTCGCATACGAGCCGACGAGCGCCCGCAGCGAACCGGAAAGGACCCGCCGCGTCTCGCGGTCGAGGCTCGAATAGGTCTTGAGCATCGTCACCGCGCTCTTAAGCTTGTCGCCGTTAAGGTCGGAGAGCGTCCTGGCCCCCGACGCGGTGAGCACCGTGTAGAGCGCTCCCGCAAAGGCCTTGCGCTGCTCGGGGCTGAGCGACTCCTCCCACGATTCGAGCGTTTCGTCGATGACCTTTCCCTCGCGCGAGAAGCCGTCAAGGTGAACGAAATGATCCCGCTCGACCTGCCAGGAAAAGCCGTCGTGCTGCATCACGCCCTCGGCGTCCGAGCGCACGACCTCCGCCGTCCGCTCGTGCTCCAAAAGCTGCCCGACCACGCTCGACTGCGGCACGACCGTCAGAATGCGGTCCGCCACGCGCGCGTGCTCCGGCGTGCCGGTGAGCGGCTTGGCAAAGCCCGGGCCGTCGTTGTTGTAGACCTGAACGATCCTCTCCTGCACGGCGGCGGGAGCCTTCACCGCGGCGTAGACCGAAAGGTTGCCGCCCTTGGAGTGCCCGCCGATGCGCAGCCTCGCGTCAGGATACTGCCGCGTCATGCGGCCAAGGTACTCAAGAGCGCGCGTCTGGGATGGAATAACCTCAAGGTAGCCCATGTTCAGGTCCTCCTTCCAGCCGACGATGGTGTCGTCCGTGCCGCGGTAGGCGATATAGATGCTGCCGTCGCCCAGCTCGACCGTCAGCGCCGCGAACTGCTGCTCGCGCACATCGTCGAGCAGCTCGCAGTAGCCGCTCACGAGCATGGAGCCGAAGCGCGCGGACCGCGCCATGCGGCACAGGAGGTCCGGGATACGGTCCGGTACGAGTACGCCCATGTCGATCTCCCCGCCGCCGTGGCGGGCGAAGTAGGCGTCCGCCGCCTCACGCAGCGGCACGCCGCGTCCCAGCTCCGGAGGCGGCACGATGCCCTCGAAGTTGATGAAGCTCAGCTCCGCCAGTATAAGGCCGTCCACCTCGTTGAACGGCGAGGCCGCGAGCGTCAGGTCGCCGCGCCAGTCGAGATAATCCATGATATTCGCCATCGTTTTACTCCTTGTATTATAAACTTGAGGCTACCGGACATTACAGCTACAACATCCTCGGATTTCTGCTTGACAAAGGTCTACCCACCTACGTCATCAATCCGCCGCACACCAACCTTTACCGGAAAAGCCTGAGCCTTCGCAAAACCAAGACAGACCGTGTCGATGCGCGAACCATTGCAGCTATGCTCATGTCTGATGCGGACCTCAAGTCCTACACAGACACAGCATACCACAACGCTGAAGCAGTCTGTTTCCCGGCTGGTCACGATCCTGCTTCCCGAACCGGAAAAGCCGGTCTCGACACTTCACATGGCATCCGTTTACGCACTCCTCAGCGAGTTTCCCGGCGCCAGGCAGGTTGCCGGAGCGCACCTGACGCATTTGAAAGCAGTTCTAAGCAATGCCTCCAAAGGCCGCTATGGGCGAGATATGGCGGAAAGCATTCGGACTGCCGCCAGACGCTCTGTCGGTTCTGTTATGCCGGCCAAATCTCTGGAATTGCGGCATACGATCCGTCTGATCCACGAACTGGATGCCGAAATCGAGGACATTGAGACCGCGATCCAGTCCATGATGGATGAAATACAGTCCCCCATTACAACGATCCCGGGCATTGGCGTTCGCATGGGCGCTATGATCCTTGCCGAGATCGGCGGCTTCTCCCGCTTCGACTCGCCGGATAAGATCCTCGCCTATGCCGGCATGTCGCCCTCCACTTACCAGTCCGGACAGCTTTCACTGTCTGGAGCCTATTCGCACATGGAAAAGCGAGACTCTCTCTATCTGCGCTACGCGCTTTACAGCGCCACCAAGTACGTTTGCCTCTGGGACCCGACCTTCGCTGCTTACCTTGCCAAGAAGCGGACCGAGGGTAAG
>CAVKBJ010000035.1:0-3891 GCA_963654505.1 Lachnospiraceae bacterium | reverse complement strand
CACGAACCGTTGGCTGGGCCTGCCGATCTTTGCTGTGGTTATGTATCTTGTTTACTACATCGCCATGGTGGCTGTCGGCGCTCCCGCGACCGACTGGGCGAACGACGGCCTGTTCGGCGACGGCTGGCATCTGTTCGGCATCGGCTCCGCCGCCTACGGCGAGGCGAGCGACGATTACACCGCCGCGACCGAAGCGGCTGACGCATTCGTCGGCCTCGACATGGAAGACGAGAGCTTCGACGCCGACGCGGCGCTCGAAGAGCTCAAGGCCTTCCAGCCCACCGAAGACACTGCCACCGTTGATGTTGAGGATGAAGAGACCCTCGCCATCAACGAGATGACCGCCTACTATGACGCCATCCCCGATGACGCGGACGAGGATTCCACCGTCGGCATGACCTATGTGGACGCTGTCAGCTACTTTGAAGAGAACGGCTTTGACGAGCCCGACCCGGCTGACTACGGCGTGTGGGTCCCCGGCGTGCCCGTTCTGATCGGCGATGCGCTTGAGGCCGCCGGTACGGCGGACTGGCTCAACGGCCTGATCCTCGACGGTATCGTCGCCGGCGTCGGCGCGGTGCTCGGCTTCGTGCCGCAGATGCTCGTGCTGTTCCTGCTCCTTGCCTTCCTCGAAGCCTGCGGCTACATGGCCCGTATCGCCTTCGTGCTCGACCGTATTTTCCGTAAGTTCGGCCTGTCCGGTAAGTCCTTCATCCCCATGCTCATCGGCACCGGCTGCGGCATCCCCGGCGTCATGGCCTCGCGTACCATCGAAAATGAGCGCGACCGCCGCATGACCATCATGACCACCACCTTTATCCCTTGCGGCGCGAAGGTTCCTTTCATCTCCATGGTGGCCGGCGCGATCTTCGGCGGCGCCGCGTGGGTCGCTACCTCCGCCTACTTCGTCGGCATGGCCGCCATCATCGTCTCCGGCATCATGCTCAAAAAGACGAAGATGTTCTCCGGCGAGCCCGCTCCCTTCGTCATGGAGCTGCCCGCCTACCACTGGCCGACCGTCGGCAACGTGCTCCGCTCCATGTGGGAGCGCGGCTGGTCCTTCATCAAGAAGGCCGGCACCATCATCCTGCTCTCCACCATCGTGATCTGGTTCACCACCTACTTCGGCTGGGTGGACGGCGCCTTCCAGATGCTCTCTGAGGATCAGATCGACGCCTCTATCCTCGCCAAAATCGGCAACGCCATCGCGTGGATATTCATTCCCCTCGGCTGGGGCAGCTGGCAGGCGACGGTCGCCTCCATCACCGGCCTTGTCGCCAAGGAGAATATCGTCGGCACCATGGGCATCCTGTATCCGGGCGGTTGGGCCGAGATCGGCGCCAACTTCACCGCCGTCACCGGCTATTCCTTCCTCGTTTTCAACCTGCTGTGCGCGCCCTGCTTTGCCGCCATCGGCGCGATCCGCCGCGAGATGAACAGCGGCAGGTGGACGTGGTTCGCCATCGGCTACCAGTGCGGCTTCGCCTACCTCGTCGCGCTGATGATCAATCAGTTCGGCAATGCCGCCGCCGGCAGCATGAACGTCCTCGGCCTGATCGCCGCCGTCGCGGCGCTCGCGCTGATCGTCTATATGCTCTTCAAGCCCTATAAGGAGGCCACGAAGCTCAGCACCAAAGTCTGAGTCCCCCCATATTCCATTTGATTATTTTCTTCCGAAGGAGTTGATCTTCCATGCTGGCATGGGTTACCGCAAACCTGTCCACCATCGTTGTTTCTGCCATTTTGCTTGCCATTGTCACCTCCATTTCTCTCCATTTGATCCGGCAGAAGAAACAGGGAAGGTCCTCCTGCGGCTGCGGCTGCGCCCACTGCGCCATGCACGGCCAGTGCCACGGGAAGCAGTAAAGCAGAAAAGGGGAGACGCGCAAGCGTCTCCCCTTCATCCTATCTTTCAAAGGAGTGTATTCAGCATGATCGAAACAACGGTAAAAATCAGCGGCATGATGTGCGGTATGTGCGAGGCGCACGTCAACGACACGATCCGCGGCAAATTTCAGGTGAAGAAGGTCTCCTCCTCCCACAGTAAGGGTCGGGCGGTGATCCTCTCCGAGCAGCCGCTCGACGAGGACGCTCTGCGCGCCGCCATCGCGGAGACCGGCTATGAGGTCACCGACGTGAGCGCGCAGCCGGTCGCGGAGGGAAAAGGGCTGTTCGGCTTTCTGAAAAGGTGAGCGCCGCTCCTCAGCCCTTCTCCGCGCGGGCGATGGAGGCGATGTCGCCCACGCCGTCGAGCACGACGGTCGGGCGGTAGGCGTAGGTCCTGAGCGTTTCGCGCGTCGAAACGCCCGAGAGCACCAGCACCGTGGACATACCGCTCTCCATACCGGAGATCACGTCGGTATCCATGCGGTCGCCGACCATCACCGCCTCGGCGGAGTGGCAGCCGAGCATTTTCAGCCCCGTGCGCATCATCAGCGGGTTCGGCTTGCCGCAGAAATACGCCTGCTTGCCCGTCGCCATCTCGATCGGCGCGATGAGCGCGCGGCAGGCGGGCGCGATGCCGTTCTCGGTGGGGCCGGAAACGTCGGAATTTGCGCCGATGAGCTTCGCGCCGTGGTGGACGAGGTTCGTCGCCTTGGTGAGCGTGTCGAGCGAATAGCTGCGCCCCTCGCCCACGACCACGTAATCGGGGTTTACGTCGTTCATCGTGATGCCCGCGTCATAGAGCGCGTTGAGCAGCCCCGCCTCGCCGATGGCGAACACCGAGCAGCCCGGCGCCTGCTCGCGCAGGAACGCCGCGGTCGCGAGCGCGCTCGTGTAGAAGTGCTCCTCGGACACGTCGAGCCCCATGCGCGCGAGCTTCTGATTCAGTTCGCGCGGCGTGTAGCCGCTGTTGTTCGTGAGGAAAAGGTACTCCTTATCCTCCTCGTGCAGCCATTGGATGAACTCCGCCACGCCCGGCAGGATGTGGTTGCCGTGGTAGATGACGCCGTCCATATCGCAGATAAAGCCTTTTTTCTCGCTGAAGCGGATGGAAGTATCCATAAAACGTTTTCTCCTTCGGATCGAATTGCTCTTATGATAGCATTTTTCCGCGCGCATATCTACCCACAAAACTGTAAAATTTTCGCGCGGGCCGTCCCCACGGCTCGTACATTTTCCTATCGGCGGAGCAGGCTTATACAAAAGGCCGCGTGTGATTAAAAATCTTATACTCGGCCTTTCTCTGACTGTTTTTTTGAACGGCCGAAATGCTATAATAGCTACCGCAAAAGAAATTGACTGTGAAAGGAAGTTCAGATCACCATGCGCGATTTCCACCGGATCAAACCCGCTCTGCGCCGTGCGGCGGCCCTCACGATGAGCGCCGCGCTGCTCCTCGGCAGCGTCCCCGCCCTTGCCGTGGACGACGGCGTGAAGCCTACCTACGACGAGGCGTACTACGCCATGACCGACTACTACGGCAACCTCACGGAGGGCAGCGTGGTCAAAAGCTACACGACCAACGGCGCTGGATCCATCACCGACTACGGCGAATACGACGAGGTCATCAACCTGACAGACGGCCTCACCCCCACGACGGCCGCCGGAAAGGCGGTTTTTCAGTTTGCCGAGAACGCCATTCCCGCCCACTTCTACTTTGAGGGCAAGACCGCGAAGCCCTTTGAAAACCTCCCGTGGACGCTCGCCGTCCATTACACGCTCAACGGCGTGGCGACAAAGGCCGAGGACCTTGCCGGCAAGACCGGCGTGGTCGAGATCACCGTGGACGCCATCCCCAACGAGAGCGCGAGCGAGTATTCCCGCTATAACTACACGCTCGAAGCCATGGCCATCTTCAATCAGGACGACATTCTCTCCCTTGAGGCCCCCGGCGCGCAGGTGCAGCTCATCGGCAACCTCCGCGCGGTGCTGTTCCTCGGCCTGCCC
>CAVKBJ010000034.1:0-19008 GCA_963654505.1 Lachnospiraceae bacterium | reverse complement strand
CGTCATGACAACCGGCGAGGACAGTGGCGAACAGGAATTACGGCGGCTGGAACTGGAGCTTGAAAAGCTGCAAGCCCGCAATGACACCATCCATGACCGTTTCTTTGACGAGACCATTTCCAAGGCCGATTATCAACGGGCCAAAGCCCGCTGTGAAAGTGAAATGAACAGGGTGCAGGAAAGGATTGTTGCTATCCAACAGAGGCAGGCATTGAACACCGACACACAGACCTTGAAACCGGACATCCGTGCCGCCATCACCGGCATCGTCAGCGGACGCACGGCGGACGATGCTTTTTACGGTCATCTGCTCCAGCAAATGACCGTGTATCAGGATGGCAGGGTGGAGGTGGCGCTGAATTTGCTGCCCGCTAAGTGGACGTATGTACTGGACGGACTGGAAAAATACCGGGCGAAAATAGGGGCGCATAGCGCTTCCTCTGTGCCAATGTCGGTCAGCAGGCCCTTGAGCTCGGGGTACGGCATGGAGTAGCGCTGAGAGAGATAGCGCAGCGACGCGCCAAGCTCGCCGTCCGGACCTCCGTACTGCGAAATGATCGCTGCGGCGAGCTTCGGATTGGGTGTAGCGATCTTCACCGGATACTGCAGTTTCTTTTCATAGACAAACATCAGTCGTTCCCTCCCATATCCCACGGCCACGGATCGTTGAGCCATTTGTAGCTGCCCGGCGTCAGGTCGGTCTGGAGCAGGGGGCCGTATTTTTCCTCATACTTCTCGCGGCCCTCGCGCGCGAGCTTGATATACGACCAGTAGAGCGCGAGCACCTCCTGATCATCGCGGTGCGTGGTGAGGTACAGTCCCAGCTCGTCGATGGCGAAGTCGAGCGCCATCAGCTCGCTGAGAGCTGTGTTGGCGGCGGGAAAGCGCGTTTCCATGTCGGCGTGGAAGGGCAAATTCAGCCCGGGGAACAGCGTGCCGGCCTGCAGGGCATCCTGCTGCGAGTAGCGCGCGGGGTCATTGCACTGCACGGGGACGTAGGGAAAGGCCAGCGGCGCGCAGCTGCCGGGCAGACGGCCCTCCGCCGTGCCGCAGCCTTTCGCCGCCGTATCGTTCTTTTCCAAATCGGGTCTCCTCCTTCTTGGCATTGAGCATTGCGCTCATGCCAGTATACGCGGGGGCAAAAAAGAGGAAACAGGGCTTTTCTTTTCCCTCGGCTTCTGCTACAATGCATTTATGGAAGAATAGAAGGAAACCTCGTTGCATAGCGTTGCATGGGGTGAGGAAATTGAGCTTTTCGGCGCGTAAAAAATTTCTGCTTCTGTCCGCGGCCTTTCTCGGGGGACTGCTGGTGCTGACGGGCGTTCTCACGCGCGTCGCGCAACCGGTCTTTCGACCGGAGGGCGTACCGGCGGAGCCGGTCGTCGTCATCGACGCGGGGCACGGCGGGGAGGACGGCGGAGCGGTCGCGGAGGACGGAACGGTGGAGAGCGGCATCAACCTTGCCGTCGCGCGGGAGCTCGATGCGCTTCTGCGCTTTCTCGGCTGCGAGACAAAAATGACGCGCACGGGGAACGCCGCCATCTATTCTGACGGCGCAGAAACGCTGCGGGAGAAGAAGTCCTCCGACCTCAAAAACCGCGCCGCGCTGGTGAACGAAACGCCGAACGCCGTGCTTCTGAGCATCCATCAGAACAGCCTGCCATCCTCGCGGCGCGTCCGCGGCGCGCAGGTGTTCCACGCCCGCACGGAGGGCAGCGAGGCGCTCGCGGAGAGCATTCAGGCCGCGCTGAACGCGGCGGTCAACACCGGAAATGAAAAGAGTCGGAAGCGCATCGACGAGAGCGTTTACCTGATGAAAAACGTCAACTGTCCCGCCGTGCTGGTCGAGTGCGGCTTTCTCTCCAACGCGGAGGAGGCCGCGCTGCTGCGGCAGGAGGGCTATCAGCGCAGGCTGTCCGTGACCGTCGCCGCCGGCTTTCTGGCGGGGATTGCGGGGCAGGGGACGAGGTGAGAGGGGAGACCTCATGAAGGCAAAGACTGTATTTTACTGTACCGAGTGCGGCAACGAGACCGCGAAATGGGCGGGGCGCTGTCCCGTCTGCGGCGCGTGGAACTCCATCACGGAGCAGGCCGCGCCGAAGGCGTCGGCGGCGGGAAAGGGACGCGCAAAAGCGCTCGCGCGCAGCAAGGCGCACCCGATCGCGGAGCTGGAAACGACGCAGGAGCTTCGCTTTTCCACCGGCATGGGCGAGCTGGACCGCGTGCTCGGCGGGGGAGCCGTGAAAGGCTCGCTCGTACTCGTCGGCGGCGCGCCGGGCATCGGCAAATCCACGCTGATGTTACAGATCTGCGGCCAGCTCTGCCGCTTTGCCAAGGTCCTGTACGTATCCGGCGAGGAGTCGCCGCACCAGCTCAAAATGCGCGCCGAGCGGCTCAGGGTCACGAGCGGGAACCTCTATGTGCTCTCGGAGACCTGTCTCGGCGACGTGCTGGAGTGTGTGAGTGAGGAGACGCCGGACGTTCTGATCGTGGACTCCATTCAGACGCTTTATAACGAGGAGCTGGACTCGCCCGCGGGCAGCGTCAGTCAGGTCAAGGACTGCACGATGGCGCTCATGCAGCTCGCCAAGGGGCAGGGGGTCACCGTGTTCGTGATCGGCCACGTGAACAAGGAGGGCTCTATCGCCGGCCCCAAGGTGCTCGAGCACATGGTGGACTGCGTGCTCTACTTTGAGGGCGACCAGCACATGACCTACCGCATCCTGCGCGCGGCGAAGAACCGCTTCGGCGCGACGAACGAGATCGGCGTTTTCGAGATGGAAAGCGACGGTCTCGCCGAGGTGGAAAATCCTTCGGAGACGCTGCTCTCAGGCCGTCCGGCCGACGCGCCGGGCACCTGCGTGACCTGCGTGATGGAGGGCGCGCGGCCCGTGCTCGCGGAGATTCAGGCGCTGCTTGCAAGCTCGTCCTATCCGACGCCGCGGCGCACGAGCAACGGCTTCGACTACAACCGCGCGGCGATGCTGCTCGCGGTGCTGGAAAAGCGCGGGCAGCTCAAGGTGTCGCAGTGCGACGCCTATCTGAACATCATCGGCGGACTGACGCTGGACGAGCCTGCCGCCGACCTCGCGGCCATTCTTGCGCTGGCGTCGAGCTATCTCGATAAGCCCATCGGCGCGCAGGTCGCCGCCATCGGCGAGGTCGGCTTGACCGGAGAGCTTCGGAACGTGAACAATCTCTCTCAGAGGCTCAGCGAGGTGCGGCGGCTCGGCTTTACCGAATGCATCATTCCAAAGCAGCACGGGAACCGTCTGGGACGTCCGGACGGCTTGAAGCTGACGGAGGTGCAGAATATCGGTGAAGCGCTGCGTGTGCTGGCGAGGTCGTGACACCGCTGACAGCGGAGCGCGGGATATAGTGTACGCAGGCGTTGCTGCGGCACGACGGCATCCCGCAGGCTGTAGAGTATTTGAAGCCGCAGCGCCCGCCGGTTTGGAACAGACAGTTGGCATGACATAAAAGCGCGCTCATTCGATCAAACCCTTTCCGAAGAAATTTCCACGGAAATAGTTTGCGCGAATGAGCGATCATTCATGCGCTCACACCGAGAGCGTCCATCGCGGCAAAGAGCCGCGCGCGGTTTTCTTCACACATCTCGCACAGCGGCAGGCGGAGAACGTCGCTGCACAGGCCCATACGCGCCATCGCGGTCTTGACCGGAATGGGGTTGACCTCGCAGAAGAGCGCGCGGATGAGCGGCGTGAGCCGAAGCTGCCCGCGCCCGGCATCGAGGACGCGGTCGGCAAGGCAGAGCCGCACCAGCTCGTGCATTTCGCGCGGGACGACGTTTGCCGCGACGGAGATCACGCCAGCACCGCCGAGCGCGCAGACAGCGGCGGTGTCCTCGTCGTTGCCGGACCAGACGGTGAAGCCTTCGCCACAGAGGTTCAGGGTGTCCTGGATGAGCGCAAAATTGCCCGACGCCTCCTTCACGCCGACGATGTTCGGGTGCGCGGAGAGCGCCTGATAGGTCTCCGCCGTGCAGCTCACGCCGGTGCGGGAAGGAACGTTGTAGACAATGAGCGGGCGGTCGATGGCGTCGGCAACGGCGGTAAAATGGCGCACGAGTCCGCGCTGCGTCGCCTTATTGTAATAGGGCGTGACGACCAGCACGCTGTCCGCGCCGGCGGCGCAGGCCTCGCGCGAGAGCGCGATGGCGGAGACGGTGTTGTTCGAGCCGGTGCCGACAATGACGGGGATGCGGCCGTTTACCTGTCGCACCGTCCGGCTGATGATCTCGGCACGCTCGTCGTAGGTCAGTGTCTGGCCCTCGCCGGTCGTCGCGCAGACGATGAGCGCGTCGGTGCCGGAGGCGATGTGCCACTCGATCAGGCGATCAAGGGCGGGAAAGTCGATACCGGAGGGCGTCATCGGCGTCACGAGCGCGACGCCGGAGCCGCGGAACAGGGGTTGGGACATGATGGAAGCTCCTCTCGTTTTTTTTGATGTCGGCGCGGAAAATATTGTCAGGAGAAAAAGGACGGTTTTCCTTGAATCCCTGCGCGTTTTATCCTATAATGTAGAAATACTGGGAAATGCGGCCAATGGAGGACCCCTATGAAACGATTCTGGAAGACCGCCGTCTTGAGTATGCTGCTTGCGCTCGCGCTGTGCGTCGGCGCGCAGGCCACGGAGAATACTATGCTCAAGGTCGGCTTAAAATACGGCTCAGACGCCCTTTTTACGGCGCGGCTGCAAAATTATAACGATACCCTCAGCGGCTCGGGCTACGAGTTCGGCTATTACGACTCGAACCGCTGCTTCGTTTCACTCGCGCAGACGGACGAGCAGAAGATCACCGTCACGGCGGACAGCAACGCCTACGTTTCCGGCGGCGTGTGCTATGAAACGCGGCCCACGAATTACTCTACTATCCTCGGCGCTTACCACATCGAATTGCTTGCTGCGTTCGGCGGCTATGAGGAGGCGCTCGCGGTCGCGCAGGACTATCCGAAGGGCTTCGTCGCCTACATCGACGGGGAATACCGCGTGCGCATCGGCAACCACGCGAGCTACGACGAGTCCGCGCGCGTGCTGTCGGAGACGGATGTGCTCGCCTACGGCGCGCAGATCGTGACGCCGAGCAGCACGGGCGTGGTCGTATCGGTCACGGACACGGATACCATACTTTTTGAGTTTGACTGCTCGGGGCTCCGCAGCCTCGGCATCCGGCCGCGCTCGGTGAGCGGAGAGAGGACGATGACATGGTTCTCCGGCTACCGCTACTACGGCGGCTTTGAGTATCAGCGCACAACCGGCGGCTACATCAGCGTGATCAACGTGCTGGATATTGAGGATTACGTCAAGTGCGTCATCGCGGCGGAAATGTCGAGCGACTGGCCGCTCGAGGCGCTCAAGGCACAGACTGTCTGCGCGCGCACCTATGCCGCGGCGCAGACGCGCCACCGCAGCGCGGGCTTCGACGTCTGCTCGACGGTGGATTGTCAGGCGTACCGCGGCGCGGCGCTCTCCAACGAACGCTCCGACGCGGCGGCGGAGGAGACGCGCGGCGTTTACATTTATTACAACGGGTCGCTCATCACCAACGCGGTCTACTACTCCTGCAACGGCGGCGCGAGCGAGAGCTGCAAGAATGTCTGGGGAACGGAGGTGCCCTATTTGCAGGGCAAGTTAGATCCCTATGAGGCGAGCGTCGCGTGGCGCTTTTCCAAGTATTACTGGTCGTTCACCGCGACCGGCGACGAGCTGCGCGAGATCCTGCGCTCCGAGGCCGGCACCGACATCGGACAGGTGCAGAACGTCTACGTTTCCGAGTACAGCGACACGGGCAACGTCGTCGCGCTGACCTTCGAGGGAACGAAGGGCAGCTATACCGCGCGGCGCGAGAAATGCCGCACGCTGCTCAACGGCGTGTACGATCATGTCAGCGTGCGCAGTATGCGTTATACCGTCACCGGCGGCGACGCGGGAACCTACTACGTCAACGACGCGCAGAGCTCCGTGACGGGAACGGGCGGGCTGTACGTGATCTCCGGCGACGGCACGGTGAGCGCGAACGGCAGCGCGGCGAAGGATACCTATGTCATTACCTCAAGCGGCGCGCAGTCGCTCGAACGCGAGAGCGCGAACGTGAACAACACCTTTACTTTCTCCGGCTCCGGCTGGGGACACAACGTCGGCATGAGCCAATGGGGCGCGTTTGCGATGGCCGAGCAGGGCTGCACCTACCGCGACATTCTGAATTTTTACTACACGGGCATCACACTGAGCTGATGCGGAAAGAAGAACCATGAAAACGAGCGATTTTTATTACGAGCTCCCGCCGGAGCTGATCGCGCAGACGCCGCTGGAAAAGCGTGACGAGTCGCGGCTGCTGTGCCTTGACAAGACGACAGGGGAGTGGTCGCACCATCATTTCTACGAGCTGCCGGACTTTCTGCGTCCCGGCGACTGCCTGATCCTGAACGACTCCCGCGTCCTGCCGGCGCGCTTGCTGGGGCGGCGTCTGCCCGGGGGCGGCGCCTGCGAAATACTGCTGCTTCAGGACAAGGGGAATAAGGTGTGGGAGTGTCTCGTGCGGCCGGGCAAGCATCTGCGCGCGGGCGCGCGGGTGAGCTTCGGCGACAGCGAACTGACCGCGGAGATCGCGGAGGTCCTGCCCGACGGCAACCGCCTCGTGCGCTTCGAGTACGAGGGCATTTTTCTCGAGGTGCTCGAACGGCTCGGCAAGATGCCGCTGCCACCCTACATCAAGGAGGAATTGCAGGATCAGGAGCGGTATCAGACCGTTTACTCCAAGGTCAACGGCTCGGCAGCGGCACCCACGGCGGGACTGCATTTTACACCGGAGCTGCTGGAGAGGATCGCTGCCAAGGGCGTCGGCATCGGCTACGTAACGCTGCACGTCGGCCTCGGCACCTTTCGCCCGGTCAAGGAGGACGAGATCGAGCGGCACGATATGCACAGCGAATACTGCACCATTCCACAGGAAACGGCGGATCTTATCAACCGCACGAAGGCAAACGGCGGGCGTGTGATCTGCGTCGGCACGACCTCCTGCCGCACCATAGAGAGCTGGGCAGGGGAGGACGGCATCATGACCGCGGCCGGCGGCTGGACGAATGTCTATATCTATCCGGGCTACCGCTTCAAGGTGATGGACGCGCTCGTGACGAATTTCCACCTGCCGGAGTCCACGCTTATCATGCTCGTGAGCGCGCTCGCGGGACGCGAGCACGTTTTGGCCGCCTATGAGGAGGCGGTGCGCGAAAGGTACCGTTTCTTTAGTTTTGGAGATAGCACATTTATTTTCTGATTATTTTGATGTAAAAATAACGCATTTCCGCAAAATATTAAGAAATATGCGACTTTTTTATTGCAAAACGCACTTGCTTATAAGCATCGGTTAATTCGTGTTTGGTGCTGCAACAAATGAAATTGTGACTTCTGTAGCTCTGTTTTCTTGCTATAAATTATGTATAATATATTGACTTTACGGTATAATGTGGTATAGTATAGGCAACGAACAAAAAGGAGTGATTTCAGATGGCGAAAGTATCGACCAGCATTTCCATTGACGCCGACGTGAAAGCACAGGCTCAAGAGCTGTTTGCCGACTTCGGACTTGATCTGTCCACCGCAATCAACATTTTCCTGCGGCAGTCGATCCGCGAGAACTGCATTCCGTTTACCATCCAGCGCGAGGTTCCCAACGCAGACACCATTGCTGCGATGAAAGAAGCGGAGGACATGGTAAACCACCCTGAGCAGTACGAGACCTTCCACAGCATGGAAGACCTGAAGAGGGCGTTGAATGCATGAAATACGACGTGAGGATGTCCACCCGCTTCAAGAAGGATATGAAGTTGGTGCAGAAACGAGGGTATGACCAGAGACTCATTTTCGAGGTGATCGAACTGCTTGCCAACGGCATGAAGCTCGACGAGAAGTACAAAGACCACCTCCTGACCGGCGATTACGGCGGGTTTCGTGAATGTCATATCACACCCGACTGGCTGTTGGTGTATCAGTACAGAGAGCAGGAGCTTTTGCTGCTGCTGTCCAGAACAGGAACACACAGTGACCTGTTCTGAATAGCTGAAGAGGTGCGGCAGTTGCGGCTGCCGTACTTTACTGCGAGGGTGAAATAATATGCAGAGCATTCGCGTTCGCGCTTTCCGTGAGCTTCGGAGACGCGATGTTTATCTCGTAATGCATGTAAATTGCATACGCACTGCATATACAGTTCGATATTCCGTATATACAAAAAACGTAAGGAGCGGACCATGTTTAAGGTCATCAAATACGAGGGCAGGGCCCGACGCGGCAAATTTCAATGCGCCCACGGCGGCGAGGTGCAGACGCCTGTTTTTATGAACGTCGGCACACAGGCAGCCATCAAGGGCGGCGTGAGCGCGCTCGATCTCAAGGAGCTTGGCTGCCAAATCGAGCTTTCTAACACCTATCATCTTCATCTCCGTCCGGGTGACGACGTGGTGCGGCAAATGGGCGGGCTTCACAAATTTATGCACTGGAACGGCCCGATCCTGACGGATTCCGGCGGCTTTCAAGTATTTTCCCTTGCGGGGCTGCGCAAGATCAGGGAGGAGGGCGTCACCTTCGCCTCACACCTCGACGGGCACCGCATCTTCATGGGACCGGAGGAGAGTATGCGCATCCAGTCGAATCTCGGCAGCGACATTGCGATGGCCTTTGACGAGTGCGTGGAAAATCCTGCGGCATACGAGTACGCCAAAGCCTCCTGTGAGCGCACTCTGCGCTGGTTGGAGCGCTGCAAGGAAGAGCATGACAAGCTGAACGTCTTGTCGGATACCGTCAACCCGAAGCAGATGCTTTTCGGCATCAATCAGGGCGCGACATTTGAGGATCTGCGCGTCTGGCATATGAAGGAGATCGCGAAGCTCGACTGCGACGGCTACGCCATCGGCGGTCTCGCGGTCGGGGAACCGACGCAGGTGATGTACGATATCATCGACGCGGTCGAGCCGTATATGCCGCAGGACAAGCCGCGCTACCTCATGGGTGTCGGTACGCCGTCGAACATCATTGAGGGCGTTTCGCGCGGTGTGGACTTCTTCGACTGCGTGATGCCCGCGCGCAACGCGCGTCACGGCAAGCTCTTTACATGGAGCGGCGCGATCAACCTGAAGAACGAGAAGTACAAGCTCGACGAGCGGCCCATCGATGAGAAGTGCGATTGCCCGACCTGCCGTAATTTCTCTCGCGCGTACCTGCGACACCTATTCAAAGCGGAGGAAACGCTGGCGCTGCGGCTCGCGGTGATGCACAATCTCTATTTCTACAACAAGCTTGCCGAGCGTATCCGCGACGCGCTGGATGCGGGCGAATTTACGACCTTCCGCGCGGAGTACAGCGGAAAGCTGGCGGAAAGAGCGTAATTTGCCGCAGAAAAGTCTTGCACATTGCCAGGACTTCCGTTATAATGACAGCAATGCCGTTACAGCGGAACCTTAAAAACGAAAGGAATTTAGTCAATTATGGATTCGATGATTCTTCTGGTCGCGATGATCGCGGTGTTCTATTTTCTCATCATTCGCCCGGAAAATAAACGCAAAAAGCAGGCGGAGACCATGCGCAGCAGTCTGAAAAAGGGCGACCGCGTTACCACCATCGGCGGTATGGTCGGCAAGATCGTGCAGGTCAATGACGCCTCCATCGTCTTTGAGACCAGCGAGGACCGCGTCCGTATCGAGGTAGCCAAGTGGGCGGTGCAGTCCACCGGCGCGATGGAGCAGGCTGCCGAGCAGAAGAAGGGTAAGAAGGTTGAGAAGGCCGAAGCGAAAGCGGAGGAAGCTCCTGCTATCGATGAGAAAGCCGAGGTGGCCGAGGCTCCTGCCGAGGAACCTGCCGCCGAGGAAAAGCCCTCCTACGATCCCGAGATCAAGTAAATCGTATTTTGACGCGAAAGCGCCGGCCATTCGGCCGGCGCTTTTTTTGCGCACTTTTTGGGACGATCGGATATAAAACGACGGCTGGCGGCATACGCTCTCTTGAACGATTGGGATGGAGGTCTATGTCATGGAGAAGGAAAGAGGTCTGCTGGTGAGACCGGCCGCACTCGGGATGGCGGCGGCGATGGGTGCGTATTTGGCGCTGCTGGCGCTCATGGCCTATCTGACCGTGAGCGGAAAGCTGAGTGAAGGACTGACGGTCCGCGCGGTGTGGCTGTGCGCCCTTCTTGCGGCCTTCGTCGGCGCAGTAACGGCGTCGCGAGGAAAGAAGGGGACGAAGGCTCTGCCGTTGATCTGCGCCGCGGCGTTTTGGGCAAGCGTATCGCTGATCGGCCTGCTTGCCTTTGGCACACCGGAGCTGAACGGGGTGCTGAGTCTGCTTGCGGCGTCCGCGCTCGGCGGGCTGCTTGCGGTGGCGCTCGTGCGGCGCGGACGGGGGAAAAGAGCAAAACGGCGCAAAACGTCTCGCTCCAGGTGGTAAACATAAAGAACGAAAAATGACGCTTTCTGCGCGGCGCTAACAGAATGCACAAATACGGTCCGAGTGGGGGATGGGAACGGCTTTAACGGGTGTTTCCACATTTGGTAAACGGCATTTTTCTAAAATACTATATCTTGTTCCATTTGAGTTTAGTATACGAAGTTTACATAATTATGTTTACATAAAATTTTGACATAATTGACAAAATTCGGAAAATTGAGGAAATTCGCTTGCGAAACGGGGACAAATAGCCTATATTTATAAGTGCTTTCTCTCCCTCGCGTTTTGCGCCCTGTGATTTCCTCGGCGGAAAACAGTGAGGGATTTACATTGAAGCAAAGACGAACGGCGGCGCGCCTGCGGTGCGTCAGCCTACAGAAAATACCGCTTTCCATGCTGGCGCTGGCCGCTTTTTTTCTTCTCGGCGCGGCTTTTTGCGGAATGCTCTCCGCGCGCAGCGCGGAAACGATGGGCGGTGAGCTGAGCCGCTATCTCGAGGGCTATCTCGCCCTGCGCGTGCAGGGGGCGCCATCCTCCGCGGCGGTCTGGCAGACGATGCTCTGCTTCTTCCGCGCGAGCGCGGCGGTCTTTCTGCTGGGCTTTGCCTCCGTCGGCGTGGTGCTCATTCCCGCCGTGTGCGCGGCTCAGGGCTTTCTGTACGCCTACTCGCTTCTTTGCTTCGCCTCCGGCTTGGGACAGGACGGATTTTTCCTGCTCCCCGTTCTCTTTGCGCTGCGGCTGACGCTCGTGCTGCCCTGCACGCTGCTGCTCGGCAGCGCCGCGTGGGAGACCTCGCGCGCGCTCGCGGCCCTTTCGATCGGCAGCGGAAAGCACGCGAAGGGCGTGGCCTACGGAAAGCGGTACTGGTCCCGTTTCGGGATCGCTTGTGTGTGTTTATTTTTTGGCGCGGCGCTGGAGCTGTGGTTTATCCCGCATATCCTGTCGCTTTTGCTGCGCTGATCTTACGGAAGGGAGGTGTGCCCGATGGCAGCCGATCATTTGAAGCTCTATGAGGACTATCTGCGCGAGGAAAAGCACGCCTCCGAAAATACGCTCAGCTCCTATCTGCGCGATCTGCGCCAGTTCTCCGAGCATCTTGCCGCTCAGCGCGTGACCGATCTGCGCAAGGTCAAGACCTCCGCCATCAGCGACTACGTCGCGTGGATGGAAGGCAAGGGAAAATCCGCCGCTACCGTCACGCGCGCGCTTGCCTCCATCAAGTCCTTTTACGCTTTCCTTGTCGAGCGCGGCGAGATTCGGACAAATCCCGCCAGGGGCGTCGCCGCCGTCAAGGTCGAGCGCAAGTATCCCGAGATCCTGACGGGCAAGGAGGTCGAGCTGTTCCTCGACCAGCCTCGGTGCGTGGACGCCAAGGGCTACCGCGATCACGCGATGCTTGAGCTGCTCTATGCCACCGGCATCCGCGTGAGCGAACTCATCTCGCTCAACGAGAGCGATTGCAGCCTCTCCGCGGGCTTTATCCGCTGCGAGAGCAAGGGGAAGGAACGCATCATCCCGCTCTATCCTACTGCCGTCAAGGCGCTGAGCGATTACGTCAAGGAGGTTCGCCCCCAGCTTTTGGCCAACCCCGAGGAAAAGGCGCTGTTCGTCAACATGAACGGCGAGCGCATGAGCCGTCAGGGCTTTTGGAAGATCGTCAAGCATTATCAGGAGATGGCACAGATCGACAAGGACATCACGCCCCACACGCTGCGGCACTCGTTCGCGGTGCATCTGCTGGAAAACGGCGCGGATCTGTGCGCCATTCAGGAAATGCTCGGCCACGCGGATATTTCCTCCACGCAGATCTACACCCACGTTGTAAAAAAACAGCTGCGGGACATCTATCAGAAGGCGCACCCCCGCGCGTAAAGAAAAGAGTATCGAGAAGGACGCTTCGGCGTCCTTCTTTTTTGCCCACGGGGCGATGCACCGCCTCCCGCGCCGGCGCATAGTATGCTGCGAGGAGGGGAGAGCATGGAACGCTATTTACTGGTCGCACGCTCCATCACACACGCCCAGCAGATGATGAAGGTCCTGGACCGTGCGGGGATCCATACGCGGGTGCTGCGCGCGAGCGCCGAGCTGACAGGCCGCGGCTGCGGCTACACGCTGGAGGTCGCGGAGCGGAACTACGCCGCCGCCATCCGCCGCTTGCAGGACGCGCAGGTCGAGCCGGTCAAAATCGTTCGGAGGTAGGGATATGATCTATCTGGACTCCGCCGCGACGACCTTTCAGAAGCCCGCAAGCGTTTCCTACGCGATGCAGAAGGCCATGCGCACGATGTCCTCGCCGGGGCGCGGCGGCTACGCCGCGGCCGGAGCGGCGGAGGAGACGACCTTCCGCTGTCGGAGCCTCGCCGCCGAACTCTTCGGCGTACCGTCGGCCGAGCAGGTCGTTTTTACCTCCAACGCGACGCATGGGCTGAACATCGCCATCCGCTCGCTTGTTCCGGAGGGCGGGCGAGTTGCCGTTTCGGGCTATGAGCACAACGCCGTTACGCGGCCGCTGCACGCGCTGGGCGCAAGGAGCAAGGTCGTCTCCGCGCCGCTTTTCAACAGCGGCGCAATGCTGCGCGGCTTTGAAAATGTTATCTCGCACGAGCTTGACGCCGTTATCTGCACGCACGTCTCCAACGTGTTCGGCTTCGTTCTGCCGATCAATGAGATCGCCGCGCTCTGCCGCGCGGAGGGTGTCCCGCTGATCGTGGACGACTCGCAGTCCGCGGGCATCCTGCCGCTCGACATGACCGCGCTCGGCGCGGCCTTCGTCGCCATGCCCGGCCACAAGGGACTTTACGGCCCACAGGGCACGGGACTGCTGCTGTGCGCGCACGATGCCATGCCGCTCCTTTACGGCGGAACGGGCAGCGCGTCGCTGGAGCAGACCATGCCGGACTTCCTGCCCGACCGTTTGGAGGCAGGAACGCACAATATGCCCGGCATCGCGGGGCTGGAGGAGGGACTGCGCTTTGTGCGGCAGAAGCGCGGGCGCATCGAGCGCCATGAGCGCGCGCTCATCGGCCGGGCCGCCGCGCAGCTGCGCGGAATGGATGGCGTCACGGTCTATGCCGCGCGGGACGCTGCACAGCAGGTCGGCGTGCTGTCGTTCCGCGTGGACGATATGGAGCCGGAGGAGACCGCGGATGCGCTGGCACGGAGGGGCTTTGCCCTGCGCGGCGGACTGCACTGCGCGCCATACGCCCACCGCACGGCGGGGACGCTGCCGAACGGCACGGTGCGGCTGAGCGTGTCCGCCTTTACCTCGGAGGCGGATATCGACGCTTTTACCCGCGCGATGCGCGGCCTGACGCGCACAAAATGATTTTCTGAAGTAATTCATGGAAAATTCACGCTCTTTCAGTTGCTTTTTTTTGCCGCTTATATTAAAATATGAATTACTATTGCTTAAGAGGGGTATGCCATGGAATTTATGATGACCATACTCGAAGGCGCCTGGCGCTATGTGACGACCATCCGCATCGCGGACTATTTGGATATTGCGCTGATGGCTTATTGCTTCTATCTGCTGCTGCGGCTCGTGCGCAGCACCCGTGCGGAGAGCCTGGTCAAGGGCATCATGGTCTTTGTGCTGGCTTTGTGGATCTCCTATGCCTTCAGGCTCAACGGCATCTACTTTATCCTCAATCATATGCTCGACGTCGGTATCCTTGCGCTGATCGTCCTCTTTCAGCCGGAGATCCGCCGCATTCTGGAGCAGGTCGGCTCGAGCAAGCTGCGCTCGTTCATCCCCTTTGCCGCGAAGCAGCAGTCGAGCGCCATTGAGAACGCCATCGCGCAGACGGTGCTCGCCTGCACCGAGATGTCCAAAACGCGCACGGGCGTGCTGATCGTTTTTGAGCGCGAGATCAATCTTGACGAGATGGCGCGCAGCGGCACCATCGTGGACGCGCAGGTGAGCAGCGAGCTTTTGAAGAACATTTTCTTCGTCAAGGCCGCGATGCACGACGGTGCAGTCATCATTCGCAACGGGCGCATTCTGGCAGGCGGCTGTATGCTTCCGCTCTCCAAGAACGTGAACCTCAGCCGCGACCTCGGGATGCGCCACCGCGCGGGCATCGGCATGAGTGAAAATTCCGACGCCGTGGTCGTTATCGTTTCAGAGGAAACGGGCACCATCTCCGTCGCCATCGGCGGACTGCTCAAGCGTCACCTCAAGCCGGAGACGCTTGAAAAGCTGCTTATCAACGAGCTCATGCCGCAGACGGAGGAAGCCGAGGAGGATAAGCCGCAGCTGCGCTTGCCGCGTATTCTGAAAAAGCGGAAGGAGGACGACGAGGATGGAGCAGACTAAGGGCCGCAAGGCGTTCAACATCGCCATATCCGTTTTCGTTGCGCTGCTTATCTGGTTTTACGCCAACGGCGAGACAAAGGTCGAAATATCCGTCAACGATGTCCCCATCGAATTTACCAACGAGGACACCGCGCTGGCCGACAAGGGACTGATGCTCCTCTCCAGCGAGGAGGAAACGATCGACCTCAAGCTGGAGATGCCGCGCAGCACCTACTTCAAGTTAGACCCCAGCAAGATCCGCATCGTGGTCGATCTCAGCTCGGTCACCACGACGGGCACGCAGTCGATCACCTACAGCATTATCTATCCGCGCGGCCCGCGCAACGAGCTGCTCTCGAGCAGTATTACGCAGAAGGAGCCGACCGTCCGCTCGACCACCATTGAGATCGGCGAGCTGTTCCGCAAGAACGTGGACATCCGCTGCAAGGTCGTCGGCAACGTGGCGGAGGGCTACATCGCCGGCACAGTCCGTATGCTGCCCGAAACGCTTGAGATCCGCGGCCAGCAGGTCGATATCATGCAGGTGAGTTATGCGCAGGTCACGCTGAACATTGAGAACGCGACCTCCACGGTCGTTGAGCTGCTGGACTTTGAGCTGTATGATTTCAGCGACCAGATCATCCGCTCGAACCGCATCCATCCCGCGAGCGAAAGCATTCAGGTGACGATGCCGGTGATGACGGTCAAGGAGGTCCCACTCACGGTCGAATTTGTGGAGACGCCCGGCTCGCGGCTGGAAAACGTCAAGTGGGCGCTCACACCGGTCAATACGATCACACTCTCGGGCGACGCCTCCACTATGGCCGCCATCGACGAGTTGAAGCTCGACACGCTCTCGCTTGCCGACCTCAAGGCAGCGGAGACTTTCACCTATGAAATACCCGTTCCGGAAGGGGTGGACAACCTCAGCGGCGTGACGAGCGTGACGCTGACCATCCTTTTCGACGATATCGACTCTCTGACGATAGACGCTACGAATTTCGGCTACGAAAACCTCACGACGAAACGTGATGTGACGGTCGTGACCTCGACGCTGAGCGTGACGCTGCGCGGCACGAGCACGGCGCTCGCGCAGGTGAATGACGAGAACCTCCGCGTGGTGGCGGATCTGTCGGACGTTTCCGATGCGGACGGAACCTATACCGTCCCCGCCAACGTGTACGTGGACGGGCTGGACGTCGGTGCCGTCGGCAGCTATCAGGTGACCGTCCGGCTGAGCGGAGGAACAGAAAACGGCACAGAGCAGAATTGAAGGAGAGATCATGACACAGATAGCGACGGTTGAAAAAATATTGCGCGGCGGGAAGGCGGAGGTCTCCGTTCCCCGCAAGTCTGCCTGCGGGCACGACTGCGAGAGCTGCTCCGGCTGCGGCATGACCGGCTCGTCCACCTATGCGGTGGCGCTCAATCCCATCGGCGCGCAGGTGGGGCAGAAGGTCGTGGTCGAGAGCAGCAATAAGCGGCTTTACAGCGTGATGCTGCTGGTCTACGCGGTGCCGGTCGTGCT
The DNA here is from genome assembly GCA_963654505.1 of Lachnospiraceae bacterium. Lineage (GTDB taxonomy): Bacteria > Bacillota > Clostridia > Oscillospirales > Oscillospiraceae > Hominicoprocola. Next base: position 2,731 of record CAVKBJ010000034.1, on the reverse strand, counting down.
GTTTCTCATCGGCTATTTTGCTTCTTACGCGGCAGCCTCCGAGGGGGTGCGCTATGGCGTCGCCATCGCAGCCTTCTGCCTCGGCATCGTGCCGGCGATCCTCTATGACCGCAGGATAAAGCGCACGGGCGGGCTGGTGTTCACCATCAAGCAGACGCTCTAAGAGAGAATGTTCGGCTACGTTCTGCCCTCGCGGGCACGGCTCGACGAGCGTGAGCGGGGGCGTTTCCGCGCAGTCTACTGCGGGCTGTGCCATACGCTCGGTGAGCGGTACGGCTTCGCCGCGCGTTTCCTGCTCAACTATGATTTTACTCTCCTCGCCATTCTCCTTTCGGACGGGGAGGAGGAGTCATGTATGGTGCGGCGCTGCGCCGTGCATCCCTGCAAGGGCTGTACGGTGCAGGAGTGTACGCCGGCGCTGGAGGCCGCGGCGGATCGGACGGTGCTCCTTTCATGGTGGCAGATACAGGATCACATCGTCGACCACGGTTTTTGGAGCGGGCTCAAGTACCGCTTCGCCGCGATATTTCTGCGCGGCTCGTACCGCATGGCGGCGGAGCGTCTGCCGCGCTTCGACGCGGCGGTGCGCGGGCATCTTCGCGCCCTCGCGGCGCTGGAGAAGGCGCACTGCGTGTCCATCGACAGGGCGGCGGAGCCCTTTGCGGCGCTGCTGGCGGACGCGGCGGCAGACCTCGCGGACGAGAAGCGCCGACGTATCCTCGGCGAGATCCTTTATCAGCTTGGCCGCTGGGTCTATCTCATCGACGCGGCGGACGATCTGAGGAAGGACGCCGAAAGCGGGAATTACAATCCCCTGCGCTATCGCTACCACGCCGAAAACGGCATTCTCGGCGACGCGGACAGGCTCGCGTTGGCCGAAACGCTGGACGCCTCCATCGAACGCATGGCAAGCGCTTACGCGCTCTGCGATTACGGCGTATGGACGCCGATTCTGGACAGTATATTTTATGAGAGCCTTTACGGCATCGGCAAAGCCGTTTTGGACGGGACCTACCGCCGCCGCATACGGTCGCGGTACGGTGAACGCAAGAAGAAAAACAACGAGGAAACACTATGAACGACCCCTACAAAGTATTGAACGTCTCGCCCTCCGCATCGGACGAGGAGGTAAAGAAGGCCTATCGTGATCTCGCGCGGAAGTATCATCCGGACAACTATCACGATAACCCGCTCGCCGACCTCGCGCAGGAGAAGATGAAGGAGATCAACGAGGCCTACGAGCAGATCCAGAAGCAGCGCAAGGCGGGCGGCAGCTACGGCGGGCAGCGGCAGAGCTACTACGGCACGACAAGCAGCGGCTACACGAGCGCCGACCCGACCATGCAGCAGATACGGATCGCCATCTCCCGCGGAGACATCTCGCAGGCCGAGCGCCTGCTCAATGCGGTCAGCGACCACAATGCCGAGTGGAACTTCCTCATGGGCAACGTCTGTTACCGCCGCGGCTGGCTGGACGAGGCCCGGCGATACTTTGAAACGGCCTGCCGGATGGAGCCGGAAAATCCCGAGTACCGGCAAGCGCTCGCGGTGTTCAGCAGCCGCGGCTACCGCCCGCAGGGGTATCAGACCGTTTCCACGAGCTGCGGCGGAGACGCTTGCTCGAATTGGTGCCTTGCGGCGCTGTGCTGCAATCTTCTCGGCGGCGGAGGATATTTCTGCTTGCCGTGCATTTATTACTGAGCTTTGTAAGGAGGGTGCTGCATTGGTCAAGAGTATGACGGGCTACGGACGGGCCCGCGAAATGAAGAACGGACGCGACATCACGGTCGAGGTCCGTTCGGTCAACAACCGCTATCTCGACTGCACGGTCAAAATGCCGCGCGCTTACATTTTTGCCGAGGACGCCGTGAAAGCGAGGGTGCAGAAGGCCATCTCCCGCGGAAAGGTCGATGTATTCGTTACGCTCGACACATCGGCGACGAGCGACGCGGTCGTGAAGCTCGACCGCCCGCTGGCTGAGGGCTACTATAAGGCACTGCTGGAGATCAACGAGGTCTGCGGTCTCACCGGTGAGATCAGCGCCGCCGCGATTGCCAAATTCCCCGATGTGCTGACCGTCACCAAGGCGGAGGAGGATTTTGAGGCTGTCGCCGCCGACCTCTGCGCCGTGCTGGACGACGCGCTTACCGCCTACAATCAGATGCGCGCGACCGAGGGCGAACGTCTTGCCGCCGACATCGCCGGCCGGCTCGACACCATCGAGCGCATCACCGGCATGGTCGAGGAACGCTCGCCGCAGACCGTCGCGGAATACCGCGCCCGCCTGATGGCTAAAATGGAGGAGGTTCTGCAATCGACCACCATTGATGAGAGCCGTATCCTCACCGAAGCTGCCATCTATGCCGATAAGGTCGCCGTGGACGAGGAAACCGTCCGCCTGCGCTCGCACGTCTCTCAGCTGCGCACGATGCTCGCCTCCGACGAGCCGATGGGCCGTAAGATGGACTTTCTCATTCAGGAGGTCAACCGCGAGAGCAACACCATCGGCTCGAAGTGCAATGACATCACCATCGCGCGCGACGTGGTCGCCCTGAAGGCGGAGGTCGAGAAGATCCGCGAGCAGGTGCAGAACATCGAGTGAGGGGGAGACAATGAAGCTCATCAACATCGGTTTCGGCAATCTGGTTTCCGCCGAGCGCGTGCTGGCGATCGTCGGCCCTGACTCCGCGCCGATCAAGCGGCTCATTCAGGAGTCGCGCGAGTGCGGGAT
>CAVKBJ010000033.1:0-2532 GCA_963654505.1 Lachnospiraceae bacterium | reverse complement strand
GCGCGTAGGAGTCGAACACGCTCGCCATGATGCCCTCGCCCTTGGTGTCGGTGAGGAACTCGTTGCGGTAGCCGAACAGGCCGCGCGCGGGGACGAGGAACTCGACCTTCATGCGGCTGCCCACGGGGGTCATCTCGACCATGTCGCCCTTGCGGGAGCCGATCTTCTCAATGACCGCGCCGACGCTCTCGGCGGGCACGTCCACGACCAGACGCTCGATCGGCTCGCACTTTTTGCCGTCGATGGTCTGGTAGAGTACGCGCGGGGGAGAGACCTGAAATTCATAGCCCTCGCGGCGCATGGTCTCGATGAGGATGGAAAGCGACATCTCGCCGCGGCCCGCGACGTTGAAGGCGTCCATCGCGCCCTCAAGCTCGGTCACGCGCAGCGATACGTCCTTGAGCGTTTCGCGGAACAGGCGCTCGCGCAGCTGGCGGGAGGTGACGAACTTGCCGTCGCGGCCCGCGAAGGGGGAGTCGTTGATGGAGAAGGTCATCTCCATCGTCGGCGCGGAGATCTTCACGAAGGGCAGCGGCTCGACGCACTCGGGCGCGCAGATGGTGTCGCCGATGGTGATGTCGCCGATGCCGGACAGGCAGATGATGTTGCCCGCGGTGGACTCGGTGACGGTTTTCTTGCCCAGCCCGTCGAACTCGTAGAGGGAGACGGCCTTCGCCTTTTTCGGCGCGGCGTCGGGGTTGTGATAGTTGCAGACCATGATCTCCTGATTCTGCTTCAATCTGCCGCGCTCGATGCGGCCGATGGCCATGCGCCCGACGAACTCGTTGTAATCGATGGAGGAGACGAGCATCTGGAAGGGCTGATCCACGTCGGCCTCCGGCGCGGGGATATAGTTGAGGATCGTCTCAAAGAGCGGCTTGAGGTCGGTGCCCGGCTCGTCGGGCGAATAGCTTGCCGTACCCTGACGGCCCGAGCAGAAAAGCATGGGGCTGTCGAGCTGCTCGGGCGTGGCGTCGAGGTCGAGCAGCAGCTCAAGCACTTCGTCCACGACCTCGTGGATGCGCTGGTCGGGACGGTCGATCTTGTTGACGACCACGATCACGCGATGGCCCAGCTCCAGTGCGCGGGAGAGCACGAAGCGCGTCTGCGGCATGGGACCCTCGGCGGCGTCCACGAGCAGAATGACGCCGTTGACCATCTTCAAAATGCGCTCCACCTCGCCGCCGAAGTCGGCGTGGCCCGGAGTATCGACAATGTTGATCTTGGTGTCGCCGTAGTGGATGGCGGTGTTCTTGGCGAGGATGGTGATGCCGCGCTCGCGCTCAAGGTCGTTGGAGTCCATCACGCGGTCCACGACCTCCTGATTTTCACGGTAAACGCCGCCCTGCTTGAGCATTTCGTCCACGAGCGTGGTCTTGCCGTGGTCAACATGGGCGATGATGGCGACGTTGCGTAGCTTGTTGTTCTGCATAGTCTGTCTCTCCTTCCTGCCGGCGGCAGGTGTATCAAAAAAATAAAGCTGTCGAAATAACCCAAATAGTATATGCCCTTGTTCTCCCGATTGCAAGGCATTTCGCGGATTTTTTTGCTTTTTTTGCGCAAAAGGGCCGTTGACAGCGCCGCCATGATGCGGTACAATACCACTTGTATCCGCGCCTGTAGCTCAGCTGGATAGAGCGTCCGCCTCCTAAGCGCACGGACATCAATTACCGATGGCACCGTTTTTCTCTTAATTTCATAATACGCGCCTGTAGCTCAGCTGGATAGAGCGTCCGCCTCCTAAGCGGAAGGCCAGCGGTCCGAATCCGCTCAGGCGTGCCAAAACGCTGTAATTTCAAGGGATTGCGGCGTTTTCTTTTTGATAATCAATAAGCGAATGCATCAGAGCAGAAGGAAGTAAGACATGGATTTGCCACGATTGGCACCAGATGATTATATCGAACCATTTTTCGCCTGTTCCGGCGTTTGGCACCACCTTGGCACCACGGCACTCAAACGCTTATTTGCAACCTTGATTCGATATGAGGGATGTGAGCGCGCTTAAAAGTTCCGGGGATTGCTGAAGCTGCAAGATAATACTTTGCACATCTAAGGCGGGCGCTGGCTCGGCAGGTGCCTGGGCGCCACGCAAATCAGGATTTGCATAGAAGGCGCTTTCAAACTTCTGCGCATTGACCTTGCGATCTTCATCGAGAATGTGTGCGTAGACCTTCGTGACCATATCGGCCTGCGAATGTCCGGTATCGCCCTGCGTAGCCTTAATATCACCGTGGTTGAGCTTTAGCTTGTAAGTAGTGCTGGAATGACGGAGAGAATGAAAGACCACATCAGGAAGTTGTGCGTCCCGCTTTAAGCGTCGAAATGCGTTGGAAATTACGGTTTCCTCACAAGGGCGTCCATTCGGTAACGCCACCACGAGGTTATAGTCGAGATATTCGCTGCCGAGAAATTCTTTCTGCTTGTCCTGTGATGCTTTCCACTCCCGCAGGATGTAGGCAACCGTTTTGGGCATCCAGACTTTGCGAACGCTGCTTTCTGTTTTGGGCGTTTTCAGCACGATCACGGTGCTGG
>CAVKBJ010000032.1:0-25186 GCA_963654505.1 Lachnospiraceae bacterium | reverse complement strand
GAGCGCATGAACGGCGTCTGCGCCGGCGGCACCGGCTCGTTCATCGACCAGATGGCCGCGCTCTTGCAGACCGACGCGGCGGGACTTGACCGCGAGGCTGCGAATTATCAACAGATCTATCCCATCGCCGCGCGCTGCGGCGTGTTCGCCAAGACCGACATTCAGCCGCTCATCAACGAGGGCGCGACGAAGGCCGACCTTGCCGCCTCCATCTTTCAGGCGGTCGTAAACCAGACCATCTCCGGACTTGCCTGCGGCAAGCCGATCCGCGGCCATGTCGCTTTCCTCGGCGGTCCGCTGCACTTCCTGCCACAGCTCAAGGCGGCGTTCATCCGCACGCTCAGGCTCACGGACGAGACAACCATCGACCCGCCCAATTCGCACCTTTTCGCCGCGATGGGCGCGGCGCTCGACGAGACGGAGTGCGAAGCGCTGCCCATCGGCTCGCTCATCGATCGGCTTGAGCGCGGTGTGGAGATGGCCTTTGAGCTGCACCGTCTGCCGCCCCTTTTCGCTTCGCAGGAGGAATATGACGATTTCTGCGCCCGCCACGCGCGGGCCGTGGTGGAAAAGGGCGGTCTCGCGGGCTATTCGGGCGGCTGTTTCCTCGGCGTGGACGCCGGCTCGACCACGACCAAGCTCGCGCTCATCGGCGAGCGCGGCGAGCTGCTGTGGTCGTATTACGCGAACAATCAGGGCAGCCCCATCGAAACGGCGAAGCACGCCGTTTCCGAGCTTGCGCGCGAGCTGCCGGCGGGCGCGCACATTCTGCGCGAGTGCTCGACGGGCTACGGCGAGGCGCTGCTCAAGGCCGCGTTTTCGCTCGACGAGGGCGAGGTCGAGACGATCGCCCACTGCACCGCCGCCGCGTTTTTCGACCCGAAGGTGGACTGCGTGCTCGACATCGGCGGGCAGGACATGAAGTGCATCAAGCTCAAGGACGGCAGCGTGGACACGGTGCTTTTGAACGAAGCCTGCTCGTCCGGCTGCGGCTCGTTCATCGAGAATTTCGCCGCCTCGCTCGGCTACACCGCCGAGGGCTTCGCGAAGGAGGCGCTGTTCGCGCCGCATCCGGTCGATCTCGGCACGCGCTGCACGGTGTTCATGAACTCCAACGTCAAGCAGGCGCAGAAGGAGGGGGCGGGCGTTTCCGACATCTCGGCGGGGCTTGCGTACTCCGTCATCAAGAACGCGCTCTACAAGGTCATCAAGCTCGCCGACCCGAGCGAGCTGGGCGCGCACGTCGTCGTGCAGGGCGGCACGTTCTACAACAGGGCCGTGCTGCGCGCGTTTGAAAAGATCTCCGGCGCGGAGGCGGTCTGCCCCGACATTTCCGGCTTGATGGGCGCGTTCGGCGCGGCGCTGATCGCCCGCAGCCGCTACCACGGTCAGGAAACGGCGATGCTCCCGCTCGCGGAGATCGAAAATCTGGAATACAAAACGCAGACGCTGCGCTGCGGCGGCTGCTCGAATCACTGTATGCTGACGGTCACGCGCTTTCCCGGCGGGCGGCGCTACACCACCGGCAACCGCTGTGAAAAGGGCGCGGGCAGCGCGGACGCGCACGAAAAGGGCGCGAACCTTTTCGCCTATAAGCTCGAGCGGATGTTCGCCTATCCGCCGCTTGCGGTCGAGGACGCGCCGCGCGGCGAGATCGGTATTCCGCGCGTGCTGAATATGTACGAGAACTATCCGTTCTGGGCGACCTTTTTTAAGGCGCTCGGCTTCCGTGTGCTCCTCTCCCCGCTCTCCGACCGCAAGCTCTACGAGCGCGGGATGGAGTCCATCCCGTCCGAGTCCGAGTGCTACCCCGCAAAGCTCGCCCACGGCCATGTGCAGTGGCTCATCGACGAGGGCGTACATACCATCTTCCACCCCTGCGTGTTCTTTGAGCATCAGGAAACGGCGGACGCGCAGAACCACTTCAACTGTCCCATCGTGGCGTCCTACCCCGAAAATCTGAAAAACAACGTCGAGGCCGCGGCGGACGGCGAGGTGGAGTACCTCAAACCCTTCCTCGCCTTTACGAGCGAAAAGGTCATTGCCAACCGCATGGCCGCCTTCTGCCGTGAGCAATGGGGCATCGGCGCAAAGGAGGTTCGCCGGGCGGTCTCCCTTGCGTGGGCCGAGCAGCAGAGGGCCAAGGCCGACATGCGCGCCGAGGGCGCGCGGGTGCTCGCTCAGATGGAGCAGGCGGGGCGCAGCGGCGTCGTCCTCGCGGGGCGGCCCTATCACCTCGACCCCGAGATCAACCACGGCATCCCCGAGTTGATCGCGTCCTACGGCCTCGACGTGCTGACGGAGGACAGTCTGCCCATCGACTTCACGCCCGAGCGTCCGCTCCGCGCGAACGACCAGTGGGTGTACCATTCCCGCCTGTACACGGCGGCGGAGTTCGTGCGCAGACGCGACGATCTGGAGCTGATCCAGCTCAACTCGTTCGGCTGCGGGCTGGACGCCGTGACCACCGATCAGGTCGCGGAAATTTTAGAGGGCAGCGGCAAGCTCTACACCGTCCTCAAGATCGACGAGGTCAACAACCTCGGCGCGGTGCGCATCCGCATCCGCAGTCTGCTCGCCGCCATGCGCATCCGGCGTGAAAAGGGCATCTACGCCCACCCGCAGCCGGCGGTCTACCGCCGCGCGGAGTTCACGAAGAAAATGCGCGACGAAAAGTGGACGCTGCTCGCGCCTCAGATGAGCCCCATCCATTTCGACGTCCTTGAGCCGGTGTTCGCCAAGCATGGCTACAACGTGGAGCTGCTGAAAAACGACGACCGCAAGGCCATCGATATCGGACTCAAATACGTCAACAACGACGCCTGCTTCCCCTCCATCACGGTCGTGGGGCAGCTTATGGAGGCCGTGACCTCCGGTCGCTACGACACCGACCGCCTTGCCCTTATGATGACGCAGACCGGCGGCTGCTGCCGCGCGAGCAACTACGTCGGCTTTATCCGCCGCGCACTGGAAAAGGCGGGCTACGGCCACATTCCGGTCGTTTCCGTCAACCTCAACGGCATGGAGAAGAACGAGGGCTTCACGCTCTCGAAGGGCCTTATTATGGACGCCGTCCACGCGCTGGTCTACGGCGACCTGTTCATGCGCTGTTTGTACCACGTGCGGCCCTATGAGCTGGAGAAGGGCAGCGCCGAGGCCATCCATCAGAAGTGGAAGGATATCTGCATCGACTCGCTCGTGAACCCCAAGACGGAGTGGCGCTATGCCGAGGTCTGCCGCGGCATCGTGGAGGACTTCGACACGCTCCCCATCGACGAAGCGCTTCAAAAGCCGCGCGTCGGCATCGTGGGCGAGATTTTGGTGAAGTATATGCCGCTGGCGAACAACCATCTTGTCGAGCTGCTTGAGGCCGAGGGCGCAGAGGCCGTCGTACCCGATCTGCTGGACTTCTTCAATTACAGCATCTACGGCCGCGACTTCCGCCATAAAAACCTCGGCACCTCGTGGAAGGATTCGGCGGTCTCCAAGGTCGGCGTGGAGCTGATCCGAAAGCTGCGCACGCCCGCGCTCGCGGCGCTCGAAAAGAGCCGCCGCTTTGAAGCGCCCCTGCCCATTGAGAAGGTCGCCAGACTCGCGGAGCCGTTCCTTGCCATCGGCAACCAGTACGGCGAGGGCTGGTTCCTCACCGGCGAGATGGCGGAGCTGCTGCTCTCCGGTACGCCGAACATCGTCTGCACGCAGCCGTTTGCCTGCCTGCCCAACCACGTGGTCGGCAAGGGCGTCATCAAGGCGCTGCGCAAGGCGTACCCGTGGGCGAACATCGTCGCCGTGGACTACGACCCCGGCGCGAGCGAGGTCAATCAGCTCAACCGCATCAAGCTCATGCTATCCTCTGCGCGCCGCGCGCTTGCCGCGGAAGCGGAGGAACAGGGTGGGCAGAGCGAAGAACAGCCGTCATGCCCGACGTACCGCGAGGTACAGACGGACTGGCAGCTCCTGCGCGCAAAATGATTTTGGGAAAATGACCGCTTTCCGATAGGGGAGCGGCCATTTTTTGCGCGGCGCGCGGACGGCGCGCCGTATTTCTTGCAATTCCCGCGGGCGCGTGGTAGAATGAAAGCACTAATCGAAACGGAGCGTTGCTATGAGCATTCTTTTTGAAAACTGCGATATTCTGCTGCGCGGGGAGGACGGCGCGTATTCCACGCTGCACGGCTTCCTCGGCGTGCGCGGCGACACCATCGACTACGTCGGCGCGGAACGTCCGGCGGGGGAGTACGACGAGCGCAAGGACATGGCGCACAAGCTCCTCATGCCGGGCCTCATCAACTGTCACAACCACTCGCCTATGGTGCTGCTGCGCGGCGTGGGCAGCGGGCTGCCGTTACAGGAGTGGCTGTTCGACAAGGTATTTCCCATCGAGGACCGGCTCGTGCCCGAGGACATCGCGGCGGGCAGCCGCCTTGCGATCCTCGAAATGCTCGCCGGCGGCACGACGAGCTTTTCCGATATGTACTTTTTCCCCGCCGAAACGGTCGCCGCCGTGGCCGAGGCGGGCATGAAGGCCAACCTCAACCGCTGCGTGCAGTGCTTTGATGAGAGTGAAACCGTGGAGCAGAACACGCAGATCCCGCAGTCGGTGTCGCTTTTTGAGCAGCACCACAACGCGGAGAACGGCCGCATCCGCATCGACTTCTCCGTTCACGCGGAGTACACCTGCAAGCCCCGCATCGTCCGCGCTTACAGCGAGCTTTGCAGGGCACACGGCGGGCGGATGCACATTCATCTTTCCGAAACGCAGCACGAGGTGGACGAGTGCATCGCGCGCTACGGCAAGTCGCCCGTCGCGTGGTTCGAGGAGCTGGGGACGCTGGACAGCCCCACCGCCGCCGCGCACTGCGTCGCCGTCAGCGAGGAGGATATCACGATCCTCAAGCGGCACGGCGTCAGCGTCGCCCACAACCCCACGAGCAACCTCAAGCTCGGCAGCGGCTTCGCGCCGGTGCGGCGGCTGATGGACGCAGGCATCAACGTCACCCTCGGCACCGACGGCGCGGCGAGCAACAACAATCTGGATATGTTTGAGGAGATGCACCTCGCCGCAGTCATGCACTGCGGCTACCACCGCGACCCCACCGCGGTCAGCGCCGCGGAGGTGCTCGACATGGCGACGGTCAACGGCGCAAAGCTGCAGGGGCGTGACGACACCGGCGTGCTGGCGGTGGGGAAGAAGGCCGACGTTATCGCAATCGACCTCGACCGTCCGCACCTCTATCCGAACTTCGATACCCCTGCGCTGCTCACCTGCGCGGCGCATTCGTCCGACGTGGTGCTCACGATGGCGGACGGGAAGATCCTGTACGAAAACGGCGAATACAAGACGCTCGACCGTGAAAAGGTGCTTTATGAGGCCCGCGCGGCGGTCAAGCGGCTTTACGCGTGAGGAGGAGAACGATGCAGAGAGCGGATCATGATTTGGCTTTCCTGTTGCGATACGAAAACATCGCGTGGTACGAGGACGGTAAAGTAAAAATACTTGACCGCCGTGTCTATCCCGCGAAGGTTGAGTTTGTCACCTGCAATACCCACGCAGAGGTCGCGCAGGCCATCACCGATATGGTCACGCAGAGCGCGGGGCCGTACACCGCCGTGCCGATGGGCATGGCGCTCGCGGCGCACGAGTGCCGCGATAAGACCGCCGCCGAGCAGATGGAATATCTGCGGAAAGCGGCCCACACCATCTCCCACGCGCGGCCCACTACGGTCAAGCGCATGGCGCTGCTGTGCGATCTGTGTCTGGAGGAGGCCGGGCGCGCCATCGGTGCGGGAGAGGACGCGGCACAGGCGATCGTCGATAAGACGGTCGAACTGAATAACGTCCGCTACGGGCGCGTGGCGAAGATCGGCAGATATCTTGTCGATATGTTCCCGGAGAACGGTACGGTGATGACGCACTGCTTCGCCGAGACCATCGTGGGCATGATGCTGCGCGAGTGCGCCGAGAGGGAAAAGCATATCCGCGTATTCTGCCCGGAAACGCGCCCCTATTTTCAGGGCGCACGACTGACCGCGACCGTCTGCCACGACATGGGCTTCGACGTGACGGTGATCTCCGACAATATGCCCGCCTTCGTCATGCAGCGCGAGGGCGTGGATGTGTTCACCACCGCCGCTGACGCCATCTGCTGCGACGGGCATGTGGTCAACAAGGTCGGCACGTTCCAAAACGCTATCGCTGCAAAGTACATGGGCATTCCGTACTTCGTCACCGGCGCGCCCGATCAGGGCCACCCGACCGTGGACACGGTGCATATCGAGATGCGCGACCCGGACTTTACGCTTCAGGCGATGGGCGTCCGCACGGCGGCGGATGGCGTGAAGGGCTACTACCCCGCGTTCGACGTTACGCCGCCGCACCTCGTCTCCGGCGTGGTGACCGACCTCGGCATCTACTCGCCCTACGATCTGCACCGCTACTTCACTGACGGGCAGATCGACGCGCACAATCTGGTGGTATAAATGAAAACTGCTTTACAGAATTTGCGGCAGGAGATCGTGGATCGTTCCCTGCAAGCCTTCCGCGAGGGGCTCTTTTCCGGCACGAGCGGCAATATGAGCTGCTATCTGCGCGAGGAGGGCGTCATGCTCATCACGCCGACCTCGGTGCGCTACGACGTGATGAGCGCGGAGGATATCGTCGCCCTGCGGCTCGACGGCACGGTGGTCGAGGGAACGCTCAGACCCTCGAGCGAGTGGCGGATGCACGCGGCGGTTTACGAGAATAAACCCGAGGTGAACGCGATCTTCCACACGCACTCGCCCTATGCCACGGCCTTCGCCGTGAACCGTCAGACCATCCCCGCCGTGCTGATCGAGGCGCTGGTGTTCCTCGGCGGCGATATTCGCTGCGCGGCCTACGCCACACCCGGCACGAAGGAGGTTGGGCTGAACGCGCTTCCCGTGCTCGACGGACGCAAGGGCTGCACGCTCGCCAATCACGGCGTGCTCGCGGTCGGGGACGATCTCGCGCAGGCGTACCTCAACGCCGAGTACATCGAGGACGTCGCAAAAATCTATACCATCGCGCGCTCCGTCGGGACGCCCGTGGAGCTGGATCGCTTATAAAAAATCAAGCCGTCGGAGACCGGCGGCTTGATCTGTCTCTAATCCTTTTTTTCCTCCGGCGCTTCAAAGAGCGCGTTGATGACGCTCGCGTAAAGTTGCTCGGTGTTCTTTTGAAAGCGGTCGGCGAGATCTCTGGCCATGACCTCCTTGGGAACCATCAGCTCCATCCGCAGAAGCGGGCTGTCCTGCTCGTCGCAGAAAGCGAGGGAGACGGTGTAGGTACCGTTGGCGCGCGGCGTGATCTCGGACTTGATCTGTGCGCGGCGGCGCAGCTTCTGGTTGAAAACAGTGATGTTCTTATCCGCCGCGAGCCGCACGGAGTAGGGCAGGCTCGTCTCGCAGATCTGCCCGTTGCGCTGGCCCTTTTCGGTGATGGCGTAAAGCCCGTCCTCCGAGAGCGTCAGATGTCCGGAGGAGACAAGGTTGCTCATGCACTCGGAGAAATCGAAGAAGTCCACGCCGTCGTCGATCATCGCGAGCTCCTGCATGGCCTCGAACGGCACCGGTTCGATGAGCCGCGAGGCGATATAGAGAATGAGAAATTTGATCTCGAGCTTATCCTGAATGAAGCCCATGCGCGCCATAGGGCACCCCCTGTCCGATGTTTTCTTCATTATAGCGCGTTTCCTTAAATTTGTATAGTGGATTTTTCACCATTCCGGCCTCCCGGCATAGACTGGACTGAAAGAGAGCCAATCTTTCACCAGTACTTAGATCAGGAGGTATTTTCATGGCTGAAAAAGTGACCGCAGGCCCGATCTCAAACGCCAACGGCGTGCGCGAAGCGGTCTGTATCCATACGAAAAAGATATTCTCGTCCTGCAAGGATAAGGACTGCATCGAGGAGTTGAGCTTTTACCCCACGGTGACGGCCCAGAGCGTCATCGACGCCTCGCAGAGCATCCGCGGCGGCCGCGTAGAGCTGCTGCACGTCGGCGTGGACGTGGAGCCGGTGAGCTTCAACCGCGGCTTTTTCACGGTCGATATGCGCTTTTACTACCGCGTGATCCTTCAGGCGGTGAACAACGGGATGCGCGCGACGGAGATCGAGGGGCTCGCGACCTTCGACAAGCGCGTGATGCTCTTCGGCGGGGAGAGCCGCGCGAAGGTGTTCTCGTCCTATCCGATCGCCTTCGGCCCCGACTATCCGATCAACCTCACGGCAAATCTCCCGACGGCGGTGGTCGAATCGGTCGATCCGCTGCTGCTCTGTGCGCGTATCCTCGACTGTTCCTGCGGCAACTGCTGCGACTGCGCGATGGTCACGGGCGTGCCCGCGGGCATCGCCGAGGCGTTCGACGAGCCGATCCTCTTTGAGCCGCAGATCAAGCGCGTGCGCATCTCCATCGGGCAGTTCTCCATCGTGCGGCTTGAGCGCGACACGCAGCTGCTCATTCCGGTGTTTGACTACTGCATCCCCAGCGGGAGCTGCCAGCCGGTCGGCAGCATCTCCTGCGGGAACAATGACGATCCCTGCGAGCTGTTCGAGAGCGTCAATTTCCCCGTGGACGATTTCTTCCCCGCAGGCATCTCGGACGCGGAGACGGACACAACGCCCATGAACACCTGCTCCTGCGGGCGGTCATAAGGGATATGAAGCGGCGGGAGCTCCCGCCGCTTCTTTTTTGCGCTGATACTTCGTCCGCTTTTTTTGATCGGACAGGCATGACCTGTCCGATCTTTTCATAGAGTGGGGTATCTGACGGACAAGGGGGAGTGCGCATGAACGAAGCGAAGGCCGTCGCGCGTTGTGAGGAGGCGGCCGCTCTGCTGCCGCCGCGGTTCCGCCGCGCGGCGCTGCAAATGCCCGACCACCGCAAGCAGTACACGGAGGAGTTCCGCCTGCGCGCGGGACAGCCTCCCGCCGCGCTGCTGCCGGATGGAGAGGTCACACTGCCGTATTTCGGCGCGGACAGCCGCGTGACGCCGCGCGATCTCGCGCAGATGGTGGACGCGGTGACGGACTACTCGCGCTACGCCTGCGCGGAAACGCTGCGGCAGGGCTTTCTGTGCCTGCACGGCGGCTTTCGGCTCGGAGTGTGCGGAACGGCGGTGCTGCGGAACGGCGCGGTCGCGAGCCTGCGGGATATTTCCTCGCTGTCGCTGCGCATCGTCACTGAGCGCATCGGCCTTGCCGAGCCGACGGCGGACGGTCTGTTCCGCGCGGGAGCCTTTCAAAGCACGCTCCTGCTCTCGCCGCCGGGCGGCGGCAAGACGACACTTTTGCGCGACCTCATCCGCACGCTCTCGCTGGGAAGCGAGGATCGCGCGGCGCTTCGCGTCGCGGTGGTGGACGAGCGCGGGGAGATCGCCGTCTGCGCCGGCGGCGAGGCGCAGATGGCGCTGGGGACGCACACGGACGTGCTCACGCTCTGCCCCAAGGCGCAGGGTATCGGCATGGTGCTGCGGGCGATGAACCCGCAGGTCATCGCAGTCGATGAGATCACGGCGGCGGAGGACATCGCGGCGATGGCGCACGCCGCCAACTGCGGCGCGGCGCTGCTTGCGACGATGCACACCGCGAGTCTCGACGAGCTGCGTCAAAAGCCGCTTTGGCCGCTGCTGCGGGAGAGCGGGGTGTTTCGCCGTGCCGTTCTCATCGAGGGGACGGGCGAGGAGCGGCGCTATCGCGTGGAGGAGCTGGCGCCGTGAAGCTGCTCGGAGCCGCGCTGATCCTCTGCGGCGCGGCGCTTCAATGCCGCGCTCTGCTCGGCGCGCGAAAGCGGGAACGGGACGCGCTGCGGGAGCTGTCCGCCGCGCTGAAGGGATTGGAGCGCGGGATACGCGCCTCGCTCACGCCGCTGCCGCGGCTGCTCGGGCAGCGCGGGAGCGGAAAGTATGCCGACGCCTTCTTTTCCGACGTACTCGCGCGGATGGAGGGAGGCAGTCCGCTCCCGGACGGCTGGCGCGGGGCCGCAGCGCGGACGCCGCTCTCCGAGCGGGAGCGGGCCGAGCTTGCCGGTCTTGCCGACGCGCTCGGCGGGGAGGAGGACGACCTTCTCCGCGCCCTCCGCGCGGCGGCGCAGACGCTGCGCGACGCGCTTTGTGAGCGGGAACGGGATCGCGCGCGGGACGCGCGGCTCGTGACGACGCTCTGCTTCAGCCTGAGCCTGCTTGTCACGATACTGCTTATCTGAACAGGAAAAATACTTTACACAGGAGACAGCTATGGACATTGATCTGGTATTTAAGATCGCCGCCATCGGCATCGTGGTCGCGGTGCTCAACCAGCTCCTCGTGCGCTCGGACCGGCCCGATCAGGCGATGCTCGTGAGCCTTGCGGGGCTTGTGACGACGATGATGCTGCTCGTGCGCGAGATCAGCTCGCTCTTTGAGTTGGTCAAGACGCTCTTCGGGTTCTGAGCGATGGAGCTTTTGCTGAAGGTGTTCGCGCTGTGCGTCCTCGCGGCAGTGACCGCGCCGCTCCTGCGGTGGAGCGAGGGGGAACTCGCGCTGCTGCTGGCGCTGTGCGCCGCCGTCTGCGCGGCGGCTCTGCTCGTCTCGGCCGGGGAGCCGCTGGCCGCGCTGCTGCGCACGCTCGCGGACAAGACGGGGCTTGCGCCGTCGGTGTTCACGCCGCTTTGGAAGGTGCTTGCCATCGCGCTGACGGTGCGCGTGGGCGGAGCCTTCTGCCGCGATGCCGCGCAGGGTGCGCTTGCCTCGGTGCTGGAGATCGCCGGCGCGGTCTGCGCGCTGACGACGGCGGCCCCTCTGCTGCTCGCGGTGGCAGAGCTGGTGGAGGGCTGGCTGTGAGAAGGGCGGTATTTCTTTTGCTCGCGCTTTTGCTGCTGACCGTTCCGGCCCTCGCCGCGGAGCTGCCGGACGAGCTGGCCGACGCGATGCCCGAGGCGGCAGCGCTCGCGGAGAGTGAGGACGCCCTCGGAGACGGTATACGGCTTCTTGTGCAGAGCTTCCTTGACGCGTTGCGCGCTGCGCTGGATACCTCGCTGCGCGGAGCCGTGCTGCTCACGCTGACTGTCCTGCTCACGGGAGCCGCGGACGGCCTCGCGTCCCCGCTCGGCGGGAGCGTGGCCCGCTTCGTGCCGCTCGTGGGCGTGCTGGGGGTGACGACGCTCTCGGCAGGGGACTTCACCTCGCTCATCGGGCTGGGCACGGCGGCGATGCAGGATCTCGCGGATCTCACCAAGCTCCTTTTGCCGACGATGGCCGCGGCGCTCGCGGGCTGCGGCGGCGTGTTCACGGCGAGCGCGTGGCAGATCGGCACGCTTTTTGCCGCCGACGCGCTCACGATGCTCATCCACGAGTTGCTGCTCCCGCTGGTCTACTGCCATATCGCGCTCGCTTCGGCGGGGGCGGCGCTGCCGGAGAGCGGTCTGGATAAGCTCGCGGACGGGCTGAAAAAGCTCGTTTCGTGGCTGCTGTGCGGCGCGGTGGCGGCCTTTACGCTCTATCTTTCGATCAGCGGTGTTCTCACTGGGAGCGCGGACCGCGCGGCGGTCAAGGCGGCGCAGACGGCGGTCTCCGGCGCGGTGCCGGTGGTCGGGAGCATTCTCGCGGAATCTGCGGAGGCGCTGCTCAGCGCGGCCCATTCGCTGCGCGCGGCTATCGGGGCCGTTGGCGTGGTGGGCGTACTGCTCGTCTGCCTTGCGCCGCTCGTGCAGCTGGGCGTGCAGTTCCTGCTTTACCGCGCGGCGGCGTTCGTATCGGCGGTGGGCGGCATGAAGCCGCTCGAGCGGCTCTTAGAGCAGCTTGGTGACGCCTTTGCCCTCGTCCTCGGCATGACGGCGGCCTGCGCAGCGCTGCTGTTAGCGGCGCTGCTGGTATCTATCTCGATGGTGGTGATGTGATGGCATTTTTGCGGCACTGGCTCCTCGGCGTGGTGAGCTGTGCCTTCCTCGTGAGTATCCTCGACCAGCTCACGCCGGAGGGGAGCGTGCGAAAGATAGCGCGCTTTTCCGGCGGGCTGGTGCTCCTTCTGAGTATGCTGCGCCCGCTGGGGACGGTGGAGCTGACGGAGCTGACGCCCGACCTTGACAGCCTTTCCACCGACCGCGCGGCGCTGGAGGAGCAGTACAGGGAGGTGAGCGATCAGGCGCTCGCGGCGGTCATAGCGGAGCGGACGGGCGCATATATTGAGGACAAAACACACGCTCTCGGCCTGGAGATCGCTGCGGAGGTCACGGTGCGCGAGGAGGACGGCGCGTTCGTTCCCGACCGCGCAGTGCTTTTCGGAGAGGAAAACGCGGCGCTCGCCGCGCTACTTGAGCGTGAGCTGGGGATACCGAAGGAAAAGCAGGAATGGAGGCCGGACGCGTGAACGGAGAGCTTGGAAAGCGGCTGGGGGGGCTTAAAAAGTACCGTCTTGCCGCGCTCACGGCGCTGCTCGGCGTCGTGCTGATGCTGCTGCCGGGCGGAAAGGAGGAGACGGTCTCCGCGCCCGAAGCCTCCGCCGGCGAAACGTTCGACCGCGCGGCGGTGCAGGGGGAGATGGAGGCGATCCTGCGCCTGATCGACGGCGTGGGTGAGCTGCGGCTGATGCTCACCGTGGACTCCGGCACAAGGCACGAGCTGGCGCGGGACACGACCGACGAGCGCAGCGGGACGGAGAACGTGAAGCAGAAGAACGAAACGGTCGTGCTGGGCGCGGGCGGCGGAACGCAGGAGGTTGTGGTGACGGACAGCATCTATCCCGGCTATGTCGGGGCGCTCGTGGTCTGCGAGGGCGGCGGCAGCGCGGGCGTGCGTCTGGCTGTGACGCAGGCGGTCGGCGCGCTGACCGGCCTGCCGAGCGACAGGATCACCGTATTACAGGGGAAACCATGAAAATTATTATTTTTGGGAGGAAGAACATGAATAAGCTGTGGAAACGGAACGCGGTGGCGGGAGCGGTCTTACTGCTCGTGTGCGGAGCGATCTTTCTCAACGGACGCTACGCCGAACAGGTGGAGGAGACCGACAAGATCCTCGGGCAGGCAACGCTCGTGGACGGCGCGGAGGGCGAAGTCTCGGAGGTCTCCGGCGAAGCGCTGCCGGGCGACTACTTCGCGACCGCGCGGCTCACGCGCCAGCAGGCCCGCGACAGTGCGCTGAGCCTTTTACAGGAGGCGAGCGGCAGCACGGCGGCGGATGAGGAAACGGTCGCGGAGGCGGCGCAGAGCATCCAGACGCTTGCCGCCTACACGCTCGCCGAGGCGCAAATCGAGAATATGGTCACTGCCAAGGGTTACGCGGACTGTGTCGCGTTCATGGCGGACGACGGCGTGAGCGTGGTGGTCTCGGCGGGCGAGGACGGCCTACAGACCGAGGACATCGCGCGGATCACCGACATCGTCAAGCAGGAGACCGGACTTGCCGCGGACTGCATAAAAATATTAGAAGTAAATTAGCTGTTGTAATTTGCGCCAAAGGATGGTAAAATACAAATAATTGAGCATAGCTTATGCCGAGTATCACTACCGTACAGCAAGGAGAGACAGCAATGGGCGAGAACCGAGAATATTTGACGCAGACCGACAACGACGGCAGCATCAACATTTCCGAGGACGTTGTGGTCGCGATCGCGTCTGAGGCCATCGGTGAGATCGAGGGCGTCGGCGCTATGATGACCACCATGACCGAGCAACTCACCGAGCAGTTTATGGGCAAGAAGCCCGCGCGCGGCATCCGTATGGATATTCAGAACGGCGAGATCACGCTGGACGTCTGCCTGACGGTGAAATACGGCTTCGCCATTCCGGAGATCGCTGCAAAGGTGCAGGACGCCGTGATGAGCGCGGTCGAGACGATGACGGGCTTTTCCGTCAAGGCGGTCAACGTCCACGTCGGCGGCATTAGCTTCAACTAACGAGAAAGAGAAAAGGACGAAACGTCTATGGTTCGCAATACTGCAAGAGAGATCGCCGTGCATCTGGCCTACGAGCTGAGCTTCACCGACAAAACGGCGGAGGAGCTGGTTGCCGAGCGGCTGAGCAAGGAGGGCTTTGCTGAGCTGGCGGGCGAGGATGAGCTTTACGCCGAGGCGCCGAATGCCGGTCAGACGGAGTATATCCGCTCGCTCGTGTGCGGCGTGGCCGGCCACGCGCCGGAGCTGGACGGCTTCATCGCCCAGTACGCGAAGGGGTGGAGCTTTGAGCGCATCCCGCTCGTGGCCTCCGCCATCATGCGCGTGGCGATGTATGAGATCCTCTACTTCCGCGACGTGCCGAACTCCGTCGCCATCAATGAGGCGGTGGAGATCGCCAAGAAGTACGAAACGCCGGAGACCGTGAAGTTCATCAACGGCATCCTCGGCTCGTTCGTGCGCGCGGAGATCAGCGCAGAGTAAACGAAAAGCAGAGCGCTGCGGCGCTCTGCTTTGTACGTTTAGCGGATGCAAAGGAATATCACTTCACGGGAGAACACATGGAACAGCAGATGATCTTCTCGGTCAGCGAGGCGAACAACTTCATCAGGACGCTGCTTGAGCAGGTTCCGCAGCTTCAGGAGATCTTCGTGCGCGGCGAGATCTCCAACTACAAGCTCTATCCCTCGGGCCACCATTACTTTACGCTCAAGGACGAGGGAGGCGCGATGCGCTGCGTGATCTTCAAGGGGAACGCGCTGCGCCTGCGTTTCCGGCCGGAGAACGGCATGAAGGTCGTCGCCTTCGGGCGCATCGGCGTCTTTCCGCGCGACGGCGCGTATCAGCTCTACGTTTCCGAGCTTTCGCCGCTGGGGGCGGGCGACCTGAACCTTGCCTTCGAGCAGCTCAAGGCACGGCTCGAACGGGAGGGACTATTCGACGCGGCGCACAAAAAGCCGCTGCCAAGGTATCCGAAAACCATCGCCATCATCACCTCGCCCGCAGGCGCGGCGGTGCATGATATGATCCGTATTCTCCGCGCGCGCTGGCCGCTGACGGAGGTAAAGCTCCTCGGCGTGCGCGTGCAGGGGGCCGAGGCCCCGCCGGAGATCGCCGCCGCGCTGCGCTACGCGAACAAATACCGCGTGGCCGACCTCATCATCACGGGCCGCGGCGGCGGCTCGATCGAGGACCTTTGGGCCTTCAACGACGAGCGCGTGGCCCGCGCCATCTATGCGTCCGAAATTCCGGTCATCTCCGCCATCGGGCACGAACCGGACGTCACCATCGCGGACTACGTCGCGGACGCGCGGGCGTCCACGCCGTCGAACGCCGCGGAGCTAGCCGTACCGGATCGGGAGGAGGTTCTGGCAAGGCTTGCGGTCATGGAGCGGCGTATGGCGAGGGTCGAGACCGACCGTCTTTCCGCGCTGCGCGAGCGGCTCGACGCGCTCTCGCAAAAGCGCGCCCTGCGCGACCCGACGGCATTCCTTGCGGACAAGCGGCTGCTGCTCGATTATACGCAGAAGAACCTCGCCTCGCTCGCGGAGAAGCAGATGGGGGAGCGGCGGCAGCGGTTTGCCGCGCTCTGCGCGTCGCTGAATGCCATGAGTCCGCTCGCCGTGCTCTCGCGCGGCTACGCCGTGGCACGGACGGAAAGCGGCGCGGTGCTCCGCAGCGCGGACGAGGTCGCCGCGGGCGAGCGCATCGGCGTGACGCTCGGACAGGGCAGCCTTGTATGCACGGTCAACGAAACGAGAGGAGAGGACAGCTATGGCAAAAAGCTTTGAGGATAACATTGCGCGGCTTGAGGAGATCGTGTCGCTGCTTGAGCGCGGTGACGCGAAACTGGCGGACTCGCTCAAGCTCTTTGAGGAGGGGACGAAGCTCGCCGCCTCCTGCGGAAAGCAGCTCGACGAGGCGGAGCAGAAGGTCGTGCGCCTGACGAAGGGTTCGGACGGCGCGCCGGTCGAGACGCCCTTTGAAGCGGAGGGTTGAGGGAGATGGAGAACGATATTTTCGCTCAGCGCATGGAAAAATACCGCGCGATGATCGAGGACTTCCTCGCCGCGCAGTGCGTCGCGTCGGACGAGCCGTATGCGCGTCTGCTCAAAGCGATGCGGTACAGTCTCACGGCGGGCGGCAAGCGTCTGCGTCCTGTGCTGACGCTGGAGTTCTGCCGGCTGTGCGGCGGCGATACGGACGCCGCGCTCCCTGCCGCCTGCGGCGTGGAGCTGCTGCATACCTATTCGCTCATCCACGACGATCTGCCGTGCATGGACGACGACGATCTGCGCCGCGGCAAGCCGTCGAACCACAAGGTGTTCGGTGAATGTACCGCGCTGCTCGCGGGCGACGCCTTGCAGGCGCTCGCCTTTGAAACGGTGCTCTCCGCGCCGCTTGCGCCGGAGCGGGCGCTGCACTGCGGGCAGATCCTCTCACACGCCGCCGGCCACGCGGGCATCTGCGGCGGCCAGCAGCTCGACTTGGAGTGGGAGGGCCGCGCCCTCGGCCGCGGCGAGCTGATGGAAATTCATCTGCGCAAGACGAGCGCGCTCATCCGCGCGGCCTGTCTGATGGGTGTAGCCGCCGCGGGCGGCACGCCGGCGCAGGAGGACGCTGCCCGCCGCTATGCCGACGCTCTCGGCCTTGCCTTCCAAATTCGAGACGATATGCTCGACGTGATCGGCGACGAGGCGACTTTCGGCAAGCCCATCGGCTCGGACAAGGCGGAGGACAAGACCACTTTCGTCGATCTTCTCGGTTTGGACAGCTGCGGGCGCGAGATCGCGCGATTGACGGAGGAAGCGGTTGCCGCGCTGGACATCTTCGGCGGCGAGGCGGACTTTTTGGTCGAGCTTTCCCGCGGCATGGAAACGAGAAACAAGTAAAATTACATGATAGGGCGGAGGGCCAAAGCTCTCCGCTCTGTTTTTTGCGCCGTTCACAAAAAATTTGCCGTGAATATTTGCCTGTATATCTTGTATATTCCCGCGCGATGGTCTATAATACCAAATGTATCTGCATTTTAAGGAGTAATTCACCTTGATTTTAGAGCAAATCCATTCCCCGCGCGACGTCAAGGCGCTCAGCGAAGCGGAGCTTTCGCTTCTCTGCGGCGAGATCAGAAACTTTCTGGTCGAGCAGGTCTCGCACACTGGAGGACATCTCGCCTCGAACCTCGGCGTGGTGGAGCTGACCGTCGCCATCCACCGCGTGTTCGACACCGAGCGCGACCGCCTTGTGTTCGACGTGGGGCATCAGTGCTATGTCCATAAAATTCTCACCGGCCGCGTGGATAAATTTCCGAAGCTGCGGCAGTACGGCGGCATTTCGGGCTTTCCAAAGCCCTGCGAGAGCGTTCACGACGCCTTCATCGCCGGCCATGCCTCCAATTCCGTCTCCGTGGCGCTCGGCATGGCGCGCGCCCGCACGATGCTGCACGGGGACTATCATGTGCTCGCCCTCATCGGGGACGGCGCGCTCACCGGCGGCCTCGCCTACGAGGGGCTCAACAACGCCGGCGCGTCCGGCGAGCCGCTGATCGTCATTCTCAACGACAACGGAATGTCCATCGACCGCAACGTCGGCGCGATGAGCGAGCATCTTTCGCACCTGCGCACAAAGCCGGCGTATTTCGCTTTCAAGAAAGCCTATCACAATGCGCTCGGCGGCACGAGGCTTGGACAGTCGATTTACGAATTCAACCACGCGCTCAAGACCGTCATCAAAAAGGCCATGCTGCCCAACGCCACGATGTTCGAGGACATGGGCTTTTCCTATCTCGGACCTGTGGACGGGCACGACCTCATGCAGCTCACCGCCACGCTCGAATGGGCGAAGGAGATGAAGCGGCCGGTGCTCGTCCACGTCCGCACGCAGAAGGGACGCGGCTACGCGCCAGCCGAGCGTGAGCCGGGGAGGTTCCACGGCGTCGGGCCGTTCGACGCGGCGAGCGGCGAGATCCCGCCGGCAAAGGAGAGCTTTTCCTCCGTGTTCGGTGCGGCGCTCACAGAGCTTGCGGCGGATGATCCGCGCGTGTGCGCGATCACCGCGGCGATGGAGGACGGCACGGGGCTCACGCCCTTCGCCAAGCGCTTTCCCGACCGCTTTTTCGACGTCGGCATCGCCGAGGGACACGCCGCCGCGATGGCGGCGGGCCTTGCCAAGCAGGGAGCGCTGCCGGTGTTTGCCGTGTATTCGAGCTTTCTTCAGCGCGCCTACGATCAGATACTGCACGACGTGGCGCTGAGCGGGCTGCACGTCGTTTTCGCGGTCGATCGCGCGGGGCTTGTCGGCGCGGACGGCGCGACGCACCACGGTGTGATGGACACCGTGTTTTTGTCCGGCATCCCGAATATGACCGTGCTCTGCCCGGCGAGCTTTGCCGAGCTGAAAGTGATGCTGCGCCGCGCGCTTTTTGAGATGACCGGCCCGGTCGCTATCCGCTATCCGCGCGGCGGCGAGGGCGTGTTCACGGACGACCGCAGCGGCGAGGATATTGCCGAGCTGCGCGCGGGAGAGGATATTACCCTCTGCGCCTACGGCACGATGGTCAACAACGTGCTCGACGCGGCGGCGCTGCTGCATGACGAGGGCATCGAGGCCCGCGTCGTCAAGCTCGGCCGCATCTCGCCGTTCCGCGGTGGGGAGCTTTCGAGGGTATTCGGCATGACGAAGCGGCTGCTGGTCGCGGAGGAGTGCTCAAGCGTCGGATGTATCGGCCAGCGCGTCGCCGCGATTTTAGCCGAGGAGGGGCACGGGCCGCAGAAGCTCATGCTCTGCAGCCTCGGCCGGAAATTCATCGAGCAGGGGAGCACGGACGAGCTGTACCGTCAATGCGGACTGGACGCGCAGAGCCTTGCGCGCACGGCGAAGGAGGTCTGCCAATGAGTGCAAAGGTACGATTGGACGTCGCGCTCGTCGAGCGCGGCCTTGCAGAAACGCGGGCTAAGGCGCAGTCGAGCATCATGAGCGGCATCGTCTATGTCAACGGGCAGAAGGTCGATAAGGCCGGCGCGCCGGTCACCGCTGACGCGGAAATCGAGGTGCACGGCCACACGCTGCGCTACGTCAGCCGCGGCGGGCTCAAGCTCGAAAAGGCAATGGCTGAATTTCCCGTCACGCTGACGGACTGCGTCTGCGCCGACATCGGCGCGTCCACCGGCGGCTTCACCGACTGTATGCTGCAAAACGGCGCAAAGAAGGTCTACGCCGTGGACGTGGGCTACGGCCAGCTCGACTGGAAGCTCCGCAGCGATCCGCGCGTGGTGTGCATGGAGCGTACGAACGCCCGCTACCTCACGCACGAGCAGATCCCCGACGAGCTGGATTTTGCATCCGTGGACGTGTCGTTCATCTCGTTAAAGCTCATTCTGCCCGCGCTCGCGGGACTTTTGAAGCCGGACGGCCACGCCGTCTGCCTCGTCAAGCCGCAGTTCGAGGCGGGACGTGAAAAGGTCGGCAAAAAGGGTGTGGTGCGCGATCCAGCCGTGCATCTGGAGGTGCTGGAGCACTTTCTTGAGCACGCAAAGGAAAACAGCTTTACAGTCCTCGGATTGACATACTCTCCCATTCGCGGCCCCGAGGGGAACATTGAATATCTCGGCTACCTCTCCCGCGCGGGAGAGGAGCAGCCGATCCACGGCCTCCGCGCGCTGGTCGAGGCGTCTCACACGGCGCTGGAGGAGAAGAAAGGCGGAAACGATGCTTAAAAAGGTAATACTCTGCCCCAATCCCTACCGCGACCATGAGCTGACGGTCGCGAAGGAGGCCAAGCGCATCCTCGACAGCGTACATTGTCCGAACGTCGTGTGCGTGCCGTTCCGCAACGAGGATAAGCCGGAGGGCTACGGGCTGGACATCCGACCGCTTCAACAGGAGCTGCGCGGCGCGGATATGATCGTCGCTTTCGGCGGCGACGGCACGATCCTGCACCTTTCAAAAACGGCGGCGCACCGCGACGTTCCGGTGCTCGGCGTGAATCTCGGCTCGCTCGGCTTCATGGCCGAGCTGGAGCAGAGGGAGCTTGGCCGCCTTGCCGAGCTGACGAAGGAGGCGTACACGGTCGAGAGCCGCATGATGCTCGACGTGAGCGTGCTGCGCGAGGGGCGTGTCGTCTATTCCAATCTTGCGCTCAACGAGGCGGTCGTGACCCGCGGGGCGGTGTCCCGCGTCATCCGGCTGCACATCAAGACCGAGCAGGGGCGGCTTCTCGACGTGACGGGCGACGGCGTGATCGTCGCGAGCCCGACCGGCTCCACAGCCTATTCGCTCTCCGCGGGCGGACCGGTCGTCGAGCCGACGGCGCGCAACCTCATCGTCAGTCCTATCTGCGCGCACAGCGTACACGCCAATTCCTACGTGCTCTCGCCGGAGCGCACCATCACTGTGCAGACGGAAAGGACCGGCTACAAGCCCGTCTTTCTCTCCGCCGACGGCGGAAAGGCGTTCTCGCTCAAAAACGGCGACGCCGTGGAGATCAGACGATCCAAATACGAAACAAAGCTCGTAAGGCTTTCCGATAAGAGCTTTTGCGATATTCTGCAAAAAAAAATGCTGATGGGAGTGTTAGGACATGAAGAATAAACGACAGGAAAAGATATTGGACATCATTGAAGCCGAGCCGATCGAAACGCAGGAGCAGCTTTTGGCAAAGCTCCAGGAGCAGGGCATCGAGAGCACGCAGGCCACCATCTCACGCGACATCAAGCAGCTCCACCTCATCAAGGAGCCGGTTGGCGGAGGGCGCTACCGCTACGCCGTGAGCGCGCAGAAGATCAAGCTCAACTTCGCAGGCAGGCTTCAGGTCATTCTGCGCGAGGGCATTCTGCACGCCGACCGTGCGCAGAACCTTGTGATCGTAAAGACGATGGCGGGGCTTGGCCCCGCGGCGGGTTCGGCGCTTGACGGCATGGAGATCCCCGCCGTGGTCGGCACGATCAGCGGCGACGACACGGTGCTCATCGTGCTGCGCGACGAGACGAGCGCGGCGGAGTTCTGCGCCGAGCTGACCGCCATGATCAAGTGACAGGAAACGGGGGAGACCGCCGAAATGCTTCAGCTTCTCCATATTGAAAATATCGCCGTCATCGAGCGCGCGGACATTTCGTTCCGCGCGGGCTTCAACGCGCTCACCGGCGAGACCGGCGCGGGTAAGTCCATCGTCATCGACTCGCTCGGCGCGGTGCTCGGCGCGCGCACCTCGCGCGACCTGATCCGCACGGGCGCGGCGAAGGCGTTCGTCAGCGCGGAATTTGACGGCGTGGATCCCTCGCTCCCCGTGCTCGCGGAGCTTGGCGTCGAGCCGGAGGACGGCGTGCTGCTGCTCCAGCGCGACATCTACGCCGACGGGAAAAACGTCTGCCGCGCGAACGGGCGGCCCATCACGGTCGCGCAGCTCCGCGCGCTGGGAACGAGCCTTTTGAATATCCACGGCCAGCACGAGGGCACGCAGCTGCTCGACGAGGAGCAGCATGGCGCGTACCTCGACCGCTTCGCGCAGATCGACGGGATTCTGGCCGCCTACGCGCGGCGCTACGAGGCCGTGCGCGAGACGCGGCGACAGATCGACGCGCTCCGAATGGATGAGGCGGAGAAGGCCCGCCGCGTCGATACGCTGCGCCACCAGATCGCGGAGCTGGAGCGCGCGGAGTTGCGCGACGGCGAGGAGGAAGATCTTCTCGCGCGGCGCGAGCTGCTGCGAAACGCCGAAAAATTTATGGACGCCTTCGCCGCCGCGGACTACGCACTCTCTGGCGGAGAGGACGGCCTCGGCGCGGCGAGTCAGCTCAAAAACGCGGAGAACGCGCTCCACGGTGTGCGCGCCCTCGGCGCGCGCTTTTCCGAGCTCTGCGAGCGGCTGGAGGGGCTGTATTCCGACGTATACGACCTCGCCGAAACAGTGCGCGACCTGCGCGGCGAGATGGACTTCTCACCGCAGGAGCTTGACGCGGTGGAGAGCCGCGCCGACCAGCTCTATAGGCTGAAAAAAAAGTATGGCGCGACGGTCGGCGAGATGCTTGACTACCTTGAGCGCAGCAGGAAGGAGCTCGATGAGATCGAGTACGCGGACGACCGCATCGTGCAGCTTCAGGATAAGCTCGCAAAGCAGGAGCGGGAGATGATGGCCGCGGCGCGGGCGCTTTCCGATGCGCGCAAGGCGGCGGCGAAAACGCTCGAAGACCGCATTTTGCAGGAGCTTCGCGAGTTGGACATGGGGAAAGTGCGCTTTTCCATCGACTTCACGGAGAAGGAGCCGGACGCTTTGGGTATCGACACGGTGCGCTTCCTTATGAGCGCGAACGCGGGCGAGGATCTGAAGCCCATCCACAAGATCGCCTCGGGCGGCGAGCTGGCGCGCATCATGCTCGCACTCAAAAACGTGCTCGCCGAGCAGGATCACGTGATGACGATGGTGTTTGACGAGGTGGACACCGGCGTTTCCGGACGCGCGGCGCAGCGCGTGGCGGAGAAGATGGCGAAGCTCTCGCGGAAGCGTCAGGTGCTCTGCGTGACGCATCTGCCGCAGCTTGCCGCGATGGCGGACACGCACTTTTCCGTCGAAAAGGGCGAGGAGAACGGACGGACTTTCACGCGCGTCGCGGAGCTTGACCGCGCGCAGCGCCGCGCGGAGCTTGCGCGGCTGACCGGCGGCGAGAGTGCGAGCGAAACGCAGCTTCGCGGCGCGGAGGAGCTGCTCGCCGCGGCGGATGCCTTCCGAAATTCGCTGCTTTAACGTAAAAAAGAATTGCATTTTCCGCCGCAAGGCGGTACAATACGTTTTGATTTGAAAAAAGGAGAATCGCTGCCGATGGATCAGTACGCGCAGCGCATCGCGCGGGATTATCCCGTGCGGCGCAAGGCACAGGAAAAAGAAAATATGCGCGCCTACCTCATGGGACAGCTGCGCGAGATGGGCTACGACGCGAAGCTCAACGACTGCGGACGGGCGATGAACGTCATTGCGGGCGATCCCGAGCGGGCGAAGATCTTCTACGCCGCGCACTACGATACGCCGCTGCACGAGCCGTTGCCGGCGCTCATCTGCCCGACGCGGCCCGTGACCTATATGCTCTATCAGGCGCTCACGCCGATACTGACGCTTGTGCTCGCGTTCGTCGTTTCGGTCGGCGTGACCTTC
Source organism: Lachnospiraceae bacterium (assembly GCA_963654505.1). Classification (GTDB taxonomy): domain Bacteria; phylum Bacillota; class Clostridia; order Oscillospirales; family Oscillospiraceae; genus Hominicoprocola. The sequence continues at coordinate 2,156 of CAVKBJ010000032.1, read as the reverse complement.
GTGCTGAACTGGCCGAACATGACGCTGCCGCTTTTCCTCGTGCTGCTGCTCGGCGCGCTGGCCTACCTACGCTGGGGGCCGAGCGAGAAAAACAATGTCAACGACAACGCCTCCGGCGTGGCGGCGTTGCTTCGCACCGCGGAGCAGCTCACGCCGCGCTACCGCAATGACGTCTGCTTTCTCTTTCTCGACGGCGGCAGCGAGAATATGCAGGGAGCCAAGGGCTTCCGCAAGCGCTATCCGAGCGCGAAGGAAAAACCCGTCCTCTGTCTCGACTGCGTGGGCAGCGGAGACGAGCTGCTGATCCTGCCGGGCAGGGGCGCCCGCTGGAACGGCGACCTGCTCGACGCGATCAACTCCAGCTTTGAGATCTCCGAGCGCAAGACCTGCTACGACAAGGTGGACGGCCTTGTGCATTTCCCCGGCGATCAGCGCGCCTTCAAGCAGGGCGTTGCCATCTGCGCGGTGCGCCATGTCCGCGGCTTTGGGCGGCTCATCTGCCCGACGCGGCGGGACAATGTCATCGACGAGGAAAATCTGGAACTGCTCAGCCGCGGCCTTGTGAAGCTCGCGGCGGCCTATCAAATCAAAAAATAACGGGAGAGAATATATCATGGGTATTTATGAAGAACTGCAAGCGCGCGGCCTGATTGCGCAGGTGACGAACGAGTCGGAGATCCGCGAGATGGTCAATACCGGCAAGGCGACCTTCTACATCGGCTTTGATCCCACGGCGGACAGCCTGCACGTCGGTCACTTCATGGCCCTGTGCCTGATGAAGCGCCTTCAGATGGCGGGCAACCGTCCGGTCGTGCTCGTCGGCGGCGGCACGGGCTACATCGGCGACCCCTCGGGCCGCAGCGATATGCGCAGCATGATGACGCCCGAGACCATCCAGCACAACTGTGACTGCTTCAAAAAGCAGATGGAGCGCTTCATCGACTTCGGCGAGGGCAAGGCCGTCATGGTCAACAACGCCGACTGGCTGCTGAAGCTCAACTACATCGAGCTGCTGCGCGAGGTGGGCGCCTGCTTCAGCGTGAACAATATGCTCCGCGCCGAGTGCTACAAACAGCGCATGGAAAAGGGCCTGAGCTTTCTTGAATTCAACTACATGATCATGCAGAGCTATGATTTCTACTACCTCTTTCAGCACTACGGCTGCAATATGCAGTTCGGCGGCGACGACCAGTGGAGCAATATGCTCGGCGGCACGGAGCTGATCCGCCGCAAGCTCAGCAAGGACGCTCACGCCATGACCATCACGCTGCTGATGAACTCCGAGGGCAAGAAGATGGGCAAGACCGCCAGCGGTGCGGTGTGGCTCGATCCGAACAAGACCAGCCCCTACGATTTCTACCAGTACTGGCGCAATGTCGGCGATGCGGATGTGCTCAAATGCATCCGTATGCTCACCTTCCTGCCGCTCGAGCAGATCGACGAGATGGACAAGTGGGAGGGCAGCCAGCTCAACCGCGCCAAGGAGATCCTTGCTTACGAGCTGACCGCGCTCGTCCACGGCGAGGAGGAAGCAAGAAAGGCCGAGGAGGCTGCGAAGGCACTTTTTGGCGCGGGCGGCGACAGCGCGAATATGCCCACCACCAGTATAAAAAGTGGTGATCTTGAAGATGGTAGTATTAATATTCTTGATTTGTTAGTCATTGCAAAACTGTGTTCAAGTCGAAGCGAGGCTCGCCGTCTCGTGCAGCAGGGCGGTATTCTCGTAGATGATAAAAAAATTATGAATATAGATGAACGGATAGATGGAAAACAGATTGCGAATAACGGGATTACTATTCGAAAAGGAAAGAAAGTTTTCCATAGAATTATAATGTCTGCAACGCCAGTTTAAGATATCTTTATAATTTGTAGGGATGAGCAAAACTCTAATTTTCTCACAAGGGAATACAGCATATGGTGCTGCAAAGCTGATTTTTAGACAACATACTGTGCACCCGCTTTGCAAAATATGTGTTTTGCTCATGGCTATTATAATTTGGCTTAAGGAGGAGAAAAGAATGTCTCTTGTTGCGGCGAGGTGTACCCAGTGTGGTGCTGAACTTGAGGTAGATAATACTCAGAAAGCTGCTGTTTGTAAGTATGAAGTGACCCCCAAAAGTTAGACAAATATTTTGAGCACAAATTGTTCAAGCAGC